>PFOR01000018.1 GCA_002792635.1 Candidatus Pacearchaeota archaeon CG_4_10_14_0_2_um_filter_35_33
TTATTAAACAAAGCCTCTTTTTGGAAATTGATATTGAGAATGTTTTTAAATTTGGAATTGTTTGTAATTACATGAAGAGATGGTGGTTTGTTTTATTGTTTTTGATTCCTCTGGCGAGTGCTCAACTTTTTGAAGGCAGATTAACAGAAGGAGAGACAGATTTAGTTAGGTTGGCCGTTTTTTTGATTATGTTTCTTATAATTTTGGCAGTGCTTTCAGGAGCTGGGTTGTTCAAACAGTATAAGGGGCTAAATGTCATAATTGCTCTTGCTCTTTCCCTATTAGGGGCGCGGTTTATGTCTGATAGTGAGTTATTGTATGGCGTTTCCTTGCCAGCAGGAATTTTAGGAATCGTATTAATAACTTTTATTCCTTTTTTGATAGTGCTCGCTTTTTTGCACATGTCTGGAATTAGTCGAATGGGGAGGAGATTGACCTGGATTGTTTTTGGAGTTTTCTATATACTTATGATGATTTCTAATTATTCTAATTATGAAGGACTGGAAAGGATTTATTCTTTCGTTGTTTTAGGATTGATAGTTCTTGTATTCTTATTTGATAGTTTTGTTCAGAAGATTTTTAGAACTTTTTTCAAGAATTAAATTCTTCTGTATCCGACAATCTCTTTTTTGTGGTATATAGGCACTTCCCTGCTTTTTCCAGGACCAAGTTTTACGATTATGAAAGCACCTGCAGCGACAAGAATTATGCTGGCTATTATTATTATTGTTTCTCCAGATTTGTTATCTTCTCCTAAAAATCCTTGCAGGAATGGAGAAAGGGGGTTTTGAGGGATTACAGTGGATGCTAGCAGAATCAAACCTATTACCGCAATGACATATCCAAATATTACTCTCGCCATCTTTTATAGGATATAGAGGGTTAACTCGTATTTAAAGATTTTGAAAGCAATTCTCAAATAATGTTTTTCCCTCGTTAAAGAATTAAGATGGTGGCAGTCCATTTTTTTTAATAATTTTGATAATTCTATCTGCGTTCTTTTCAGGGATAGAGACTGCTTTGATGTCTGTTAGCCGGATTAAGGCGAATGCTTTATTGAAGCAAGTAAAGAAGGGAAGTGATGCTCTGCATAGGTTAAAGCAGAATCCTCACAGACTTATTATGTCAAGGTTGCCCGAGAATCCAAAAGTTCAAACAAACCTCACACTTTAATGGGGTAAAACACAAGAACTTTTTGATGTTAATCAAGAGTTAACGATAATGTTATAAGGCCCAAAAGAGTTTTGTTTTTATGAGGCTTGGAATTGACATTCTGGGAAATGTGGCTATTTTGAAATTTGATAGGGATAAGAAAGTTGGCGAGAAAAAGAAAATTGCCAAGGATTTTTTAAAGAGGCATAAGAGTGTTAGGACTATTTTGGAGAAGGAAGGAAAGTTTTCTGGCAGATTAAGAACACAGAAGACAAGATGGTTAGCAGGAGAAAAAACTAAAGAAGCATTGTATAAAGAAAATGGATGCTTGTTTAGGTTTAATGTTGATACTTGTTATTTTTCTCCAAGATTAAGTACGGAAAGAGATAAGATGGCGAAGATGGTTAAGAAAAATGAAAGCGTGTTAGTGATGTTTGGAGGTGTTGCACCATTTGCTATTATTATTGCGAAACATACTAAGGCTGGAAAAATAACAAGTGTTGAATTAGGAAGGGAATGTAGCAAGTATGCAAAGATGAATGTTAAGAGGAATAAAGTAAATGTTGAAATTATTCAAGGAGATGTTAGGAAAAAAGTAAAAGGAAAGTATGATAGAATTGTTATGGCTCGGCCAAATTTGAAAGATAGTTTTTTGGATGTGGCATTTAAGGTTTGTAAGGGGATGATACATTATTATGGATTTTATAGGGAAATCGATAAGCAAGAGATGATTGATATAATCAACCAGGAATCCAGAAAGGCTGGGAAAAAGATAAGGATTTTGAGGGTGGTTAAGGCCGGGGAAATTGGTTCAAGAAAATATAGGTACAGGGCTGATATCAGGGTTAATTAGAATAGGGATGGAACCCATATTGTGTTGGATCAAATTTGTTGTCGTTGACCATTCGTGCTCCATCAAACGCAACTTCAAGACCGACTCTTCTTTCTCTAGGTGTTGTGGGGTCTTCAATTATTTTTTGTATTAATGTCCTTGAGTCTCCGTTTTCTTCCATTCTATATGCTATGTTATGGAGGGCAACAGCTACTTCGGGAGCAAATTTATCCCAGGTAATCAGTTTAACCATATTAAATCTACTTTTGATGTGTTTTTAAACCTTTATATGTCAGATTCAGCCTTAATTGCCGTTGGTGCTTCACCACCATGCCAGGTTAATCTTGGTCTGATTCTCATCGGATAAATGCGTTCTGAATTATCGTCAAGGATTATTGCCGATCCTTTCAAGGGGGGAAGTTCGTCCATTTTTTGTTTTATTGATTCTAAGAGATAGGTCTGCATTATTTTGTTTAGTGATTCTATGTCTGGTTTGGAGGTTACTCGATGCGATAGAACAATGTCTGATTGAGTCATTACATCTCTGTGTATTTGACCGGGTTGTTGTGTTGCCAGTACTAAGGAAATTCCAGGTTGACGTCCCTCTCTTAATATCTGAACAAGTGAATCAGTTGCTGGCGTTTTGCCATTTTTTGGGAGAAATTCATGAGCTTCATCTATAAAAAGCCAGATTAATGGGATGTCTCTTTTTACAGAATAGGATAAGTAATCGAGACCATGTTTGATTGACTCTATTTCTTCTCTTTTTCTGGCATCTATTCTCTGTTGGAATAGTTTTCGGGACACCAGGCCAATTACCAACCCTCTGACGTTGAAAGTTCCAATTGAACTATATATGGATAAATCAATAATTGATGTTGAGCCAGGGGTTGTTAAATCTGAAATGTTTATTGAATCCTTGGATTTTTCTGCAAAAATTCCCCAGCTCTCTGCTGCCTTAAATAATGCTGAAACAATGTTCTTTGTTTCTCTTGATGTCTTTCTTTCCGATTCTATTTCCTCCTGTATGTCTTGAATATTGAAGTATTTTCCTTTCTTTTTCAAGTCGGTCATTATATTTTGGATTAATGTTCCTTCCTGAGAAGTCATTGATAGATTGAAGGTAAGAATCCAGTCTTCGGTTTCAAGTTCTGAAGGATTTAATGCAAATGCCGAATCAACAGGTATATTCTTTTCTTGGTATTCATGAATTTTTCCTAACGGTGCGAATACTTTTACAGGTAGCTTTTTTCCTTTTAGACTCCACTCTTTTAATAATAAGGAATCTTTTTCATTCTCAAATTTCATTGTCCAAAAAATTCCCATGGTATCGAATATTAGCGATGCTATGTTTTTGGCCGACTCAGATTCTAAGGAGGCTAGCTCTTCAGCCATTACTCCGATTGTGTAAGATTTTCCAGAGCCTCTTTTTCCTGCTATCAGCACAACATGAGTTCTTGCGATATCCATAAAAAGATTATTAGACATCGATGTATATCGACCCATTGTGACATAGCTTTTTCCTAGATGTATGAGCCCCTTATTACCAAATCTCTTTTTGTCTGATTTATCTCTTCCAAGTATTATATCATATGGCATGTTCATAACTGTAATAAGAGATATATAAATATGTTTAACCCAAACCTTTTTAAAACCCATTTTGTTGAGTAAACAATGGCAGATGACGAGAGTAAAAAGGAAAAGAAAGGTGGTAATGAGAAAAGTGACAGTATTGAGATTCCTGTTGGAAAGTATCTTAATGGTGTAAAAAAGAATCCTTGGGTTGCTGTTAGTGTTGTCTTGGCTGTTTTGTTAGTTGTCTCCTTGTTTGTTGGTGATAAGAACATGTCTGTTAGTGAGGATGAAGTGAGCGAGAATGTTCTTGGCTTTTTGAATTCCCAAGTTGATGGAGAGGTCACATTATCGAGTATTAATGAAAAGGGCGGTTATTATGAGTTAATAGTCGAGTTTCAAGGAGATATGATTCCTATTTATGCTACATTAGACGGAGAAAACCTGATTGCGGATATAGTTCCATTGAGTGGATTGCCTTTGGATTCTGGTTCTGGAAGTTCTGGAGCAAGTGATGCAAGAGTTGATATTGAGATACCTGATGATGTTTATATTAAAGGCCAGGAAAGTGCTCCTATTACAATAATTGAGTTTTCTGATTTTGAATGTCCGTTCTGTGGTAAATTCTATTCTGAGAGTTATGGACAGATAGTTGAAAATTATGTAGACACTGGAATGGTGAAGTTTGTTTATATGCACTTTCCATTAAGTTTCCATCCTCAAGCCATGCCTGCAGCCAATGCTGTTGAATGTGCGGGCGAGCAAGGAATGTTTTATGAGTATCATAACGTGTTATTTGAAAACCAACAAAGTTTAAGTGAGGATAATTATGTTATTTGGGCCGGAGAATTGGGCTTAGATGTTAAGCAATTTAGTGAATGTTATGACTCAAGTAAATATCAAGATAAAATAAATAGCCAAATGGCTTATGGTCAGCAGTTAGGTGTTTCTGGAACGCCCGGATCATTTGTTGGAAATCCTGAAGAGGGTTATGTCTCTGTTTCAGGAGCTCAGCCATATAGTGTGTTTGAGCAAATTATTAGTGCGGAGTTAGTATGAAATTAGTTGATTTGAAATCAGGAGAAGGAAAAGTAGATGTCATTGTCAAGGTTAAGAGTAAGGACGAACCAAGAAGTATGATTAAGTTTGGAAAGGAATTAGTTTTGTGTAATGCTGTTGTAGAAGACGATTCTGGTGAAATGAAGATGACGTTGTGGAATGATGATGTTACTAAAGTTAAGAAGGGAGATAAAATACATATTACGAATGGATATGTTAACGAATTTCAAGGAGAAAAGCAATTAACTGCTGGAAGGTTTGGGAAGATTGAGATTTTGGAAGAAGCTCCAAAAGAAGAAGGGTCGGAAGAGGGCGACGAAGTTTCTGAGGAAGAATCTAGGGAAGCTGGCGAGATGCCTGAAGAAAAGGAGATGTAAATGTTTGAATTACCTGATTTACCTTTTAGCTATAACGCATTAGAACCTTACATAGATGCTAAGACGATGGAAATACATCATGATAAGCATCATGCTGGATATGTTAAGAAGTTGAATGCTGCTCTGGAAGCTCTGGAAATAGACAAAGACATTAATAAATTGTTAAAGAATATTGATAGTATTCCGGAAGAGAAAAGACAAGCGATAATTAATAACGGCGGAGGGCATGCAAATCACAGCTTGTTCTGGCAGATATTAAAGAAAGATGTTGAAATTAGCGGAAAGATAAAGGAAGCCATTGATAGAGACTTTGGGAGTTTTGAAGATTTTAAGAAGAAGTTTTCTGATGCTGCGGTTTCGAGATTTGGGAGCGGATGGGCATGGCTTGTTGTTGATAATGATAAGCTGGAAGTTATGTCTACAGCGAATCAAGATAGTCCAGTGATGTCAGGAAAAATACCAATATTAGGGCTGGATGTTTGGGAACATGCGTATTATTTGAAGTATCAGAATAAGAGGCCAGAGTATATTGTTGCTTTTTGGAATGTTGTCAACTGGGATAAGGTTAATGAATTGTATGAAAAAGCTATCTGAATTTTTTATTGTAAAAGTGGAATGCTAGTAATGCTTGTTCTTTGATGTTTTCACTCATTTCAACTTTGTTTAAATCTTCTTTTGATAACCATTTTATGTCAAGGTTGCTGATGCAGAAAACCATGTATTTTAGTGCATGGATGAATGCAACCTTGAGCATCCAAAAGTTCAAACAAACTCCACACTTTAGTGTGGAGTAAAATACAAGAACTTTTTGATTTTATTAACTTCTTTTTTGTTTATACCAAGGTTTTTAGGATTGAAAGTTAGACATAAGTAAAATAAGGAATAGTGGTTATGGTCGCCTACTGAATGTATGTTTGCATCGAAAGGGACTGCACATTTTGATATAATTTCCTCTTTCTTGGGAATGGGGGAAAACATTGTAGGGATAGCATCTAGGTTAGTTTCTTCTTTTATTTCTCTTAAAACAGCCTAATCAGGAGATTCGTTTTTTTCTATATGCCCTCCGATTGGGAGCCATTCGTTTAGTTTTTTATGATGTATTAATAGGAGTTGATGTGTGTCTGGTCTAAAGAGATATGCTGTTGAAGTTAAATCTAACTTTCTCTTTTTCATTTCTTAAGAAAATCTATTTCATCACTATTTAGTTTAAGTTTTTCCTGTATTTCCGGATTGATAAGAATTGCCTTAATCATCGAGAAATCCCGCATTGCCCTTTTTGTTGAACAGTGGGCGTATTTGGCATATTTTTGTGCTATTGTTTTCTTTTTAGCTGTTTTTTGATTGTTGAGCCAGATTTTTAGAATTCTTTTTGGTCTTTCGTATTTTGTGAATTTGTTTACTGAATGAGATTTGGCGAATGAAATTCCTGCACTCTGGAAGATATTTTGATAAACTAAAAAGCGCCAGAATTGTTGCCTATATATTCTTCCACGAAATTTATCTGCGTTGCTTAAGGCTAGAAATGCCTTTGCTAATGCTTCGTTTTTGTATTCTCTTGGGATATTTTCCTCAATCCAGAGAAGTATCTCGTCTAACGATAATGAAGTATTGTCGAAAATGTCTAAGGAAGATCTTCTTTCTTGGAATAATATTTTTAATATGTTGAAGATGCTTTCCTCTTGGTTTCTGACATCTAGATATCCAATGTCCTCACCTTTCTCTGCGGAGTGGAATTGTAAATCGTTTAATGCGGCCCTTAAATCTCCTTTTGATTTTATGGCTATCTGTCTTAGAAAGTGTTCGTTTTCATCAATTGCTTCTTTTTGACATACTTGTTTTAGGACTTCTGTTACTGTATCTATTTTTAATGGTTTTAATTCGACAAGTTTGCATTTTTGTCTTAGTTGAGAGAATTTAGATTGCCAGATGTCGTTTCCAGTTAATATTATAGGATGTTGGGTTTTTTGAATTATCCTTATTAACTCTGGAACTCCTCCAATATCGCTCCCAGTAACACCATCAACTTCATCTATTAACAAGATTTTTCCTTTTTTGAATAGGCTTTGTTGTAATGATGCTGGCTTGAGAGTTTCTTCTAGTTTCGCCCTATTCCTTAAATCAGAAGAGTTCAATTCTAATAAATCAGAATTATTTTCTAGTGCAGCTGCTAAAGCTAAGGAAGTTTTTCCTGTGCCAGGAACTCCATACATAAGAAATGCTTTTTTCTTAGGGAATTCTTTCAGGAATTTTTGGATTTCTGCGATTGCAATATCTTGTCCGATTATATCTTTGAAAGTGTTTGCTCTGTATTTCTCTGCAAAAGGCTGATCCATGTTCTCTATAAACTTTGTTTGATTATAAAAGTTATTGTGCTAGGAGGATAATACAAAGTTCTCCTTTTGAGTTTAGATAGTTGTGATTTCTGGGTGGGATATCCTAAAATGGATGCTCAGATAGACACATTAATTTTAGAGCTGTATGCAGATGAAGAAGATAATGATTATGGTTTTGATATTAATATTTATTCTAGGCATCGCACACAGGAAGAGGTTGATGATTATTGAGAAAATGATAGTAAATGGTAATTTGATAGAGATGCAATAGATTTTTAAACTGAATTATTCTTGGCATTTTATGGATATGGTTAGAGCACATTCATAAGAATTCTCCTGCTCTAATTGGTGTTAAAATGCGTGTTGTTAAAGATTTTATATGGAAATCCGGCATGACTGTGGAATCCTTGGTTGATGATTTCTCTAGTCTTGGCTTTCAGGCAATTGAGCTGAATAAGGCTTCAGATGTTGTTATGAAGATGAAGCAGTCAGGGGCCAAGATATTCTTGACTTTTACTTCAAACATGGTTACCACAGGATTAAGAGGGTTTTTTGCTCAATTAGTTAAGTTAGGAATGGCAGATGTTTTAGTTACGACTTCTGCTAGTTTAGAAGAAGATATTATTAAGTCATTAGGAGATAAGGTTGAACTAAGTAGTTTTCATGCAGATGATGTCGCGATGAGGGAAAGAGGCGAGAATAGAATTGGTAATTTGGCTATAAGGACAGAGAGTTATATGAAGTTTGAGGATAAAATGCTTGAGTTTCTGGAGAAGATATATGAAAAGAAAAAGAGAATTGACGTTTCTGAATTGATTAAAGAGCTTGGGTTAATGCTAGGTGATGAAAACAGCATTTTATATCAGGCAGCTCGCAATGATGTGCCTATCTTTTGTCCTGGTATTGCAGATAGTGCAATTGGATTTCATCTTTATATGTTTCAACAGAAACATCCTGATTTTATCGTTGACGTTATAAGGGATGTTAATAACATAATTTTGGCTTCAAGTTATGATGAGAAGAAAGGTCTTATTTCCTTAGGAGGAAGTATAAGTAAGCATTATGCTATTTTTTCTGGTTTGATGAATGGAGGTTTTGATTATGCTGTTTATCTTACTACTAGTCATGCTAGTTCTGGAAGTATGAGTGGAGCAACTACAAAGGAAGCTATGTCCTGGGGGAAGATAAAGGATTCTGCTTCAGCAGCGACGGTAAATGGTGATGTTACAATTAATTTTCCTTTGGTTATGATAAGGGCGATGGAAAAACTCAGGAAACAAGGAATACTAAAATGAAAGCAAGATTTGTTCTTGATAAGAAAAAGGTAGTTGAACAATACCAGAAGTTAAGAAAGTTAGGAAGAGTAAGCTATAGTTTTAAGACGAACAGAGATGTTGGAAAAGTATTGGATGAGGATACCGATAGTGAGTTTTCAATTCATAATATTTCAGAAATAGATATGTTGAATCCTAGAAGGGTGTGGTTTTTTGCACAAGCCTGGCATGAAGATGATATAAAGAAAATTTTAGGGAAAGGTGTTAGGAGTTTTGTTGTTGATAATGAGAAAGACCTGGATGAGTTATTGAATGTTGTTAATGAGCGGGTGAATTTGATTTTAAGAATGAAGTTTCAGGAGCATAGGATGCATGCTGGGAAGTATTTTGATTATGGGATGTCTGCTAGAAAGGTTAATGAAATAATTAGTAGGATTAAAGACAATGAAAAAATAGGAAAGTTAGGAATTCATATTCACAGGAAAAGCCAAAACGCAAGTGAGTGGGAAATAAAGCAGGAGTTGGAAGATTCTTTAGAAAGGGGTGTTTTGGAAAGGTTGGATATTATTAATCTTGGCGGGGGATTTCCTGTTAAATATAGGACTTACACTGCTGAGGTGATGGATTATATCTTTTCAAAAGTCGAGGAAGTTAAAACCTGGCTTAAGGAACAAGGAAAAGAGATTGAGGTTTATTTAGAGCCTGGAAGATTTATTGCTGCTCCAGCTGTTAAGCTTGAAACGGAAGTTTTACAAGTTTATGATGGTGTAATTGTTGTAAATACTTCTATTTATAATTGTGCTTTGGATACTATTCTGACAGATATAAGGATGCTGGTTGAAGGAGAATTAGAAAACGGAGACGGATATAAGATAAAGGGCAATAGTCCGACGAGAGATGATATTTTCAGATATAAAGTTAAATTGAAAGATGTTAAAGTGGGAGATAAGCTTGTTTTTCTTAATGCAGGGGCTTATAATTATACTACTGACTTTTGCGGTTTTGAGAAACTGGAAACTATTGTTGTTTAAATGCTTGAATTATTTCTTTTGCAGAATCTAATGTTGTTTGTAATTCTTGTTTAGGATAGTTGGTGTGGATTTCTACTAAATCAATTATCTTAATTTGTGATTTTGGTATTTCTTTGATATAATTCTTGGCTTGTTCCATTGTTAATCCATCTTTTTCTAGGTAATAGGTTGCTGGTGCAATACTAGGATCTAGGGAGTCTATGTCGAATGAAACATATATGTTTTTGTCTTTGCAGAATTCTTTTATCTCTTTTATTGATGGATTGATGAGAATGTTGTGTTTTTCTATAAATTCTTTTTCCTGGTTTTCTATCTTTCTTAATCCTATGATTATGACCGGTATATCATTCCTTGTTAAAAGTGCGGAGAGCCATTCTTCATGAGTTGGTTCGGTTAGAGGGGGCATACAGTCCGCATGAGCATCAAATATAATTAAACCCGGATTGTTGTGTTTTTCTAAAAATGCTAAACCGATGGGATAAGATATTGAATGATCACCACCTATTATGAATAAATTTTCATTGTCTAAGAGTTTTTTGGTTTCATTATAGATTTGTTCTTTTTGTTCTTGAATGTTGTGATAGTTAATTTTTATCTCTTCAATATTTGGAAATAAAAGACTTGCAGTGTCTTTTACAGAAGATGTATGACCTAACCCATTTATTCCGGGAATTTTTATGAATTTCATAATTTTCTATCTAAAAGAGGTTTTTTAATTTTATCTAAAGTTGGATTTAAATATCCTCCCTTCGTGTTTTTAGCATGAATAAAAGAGGTCTTTCAGCAGTTATTATGACAGTTCTAATTATCCTAATAGTTCTGATATCGATTTCAATCGTTTGGCTTTTTGTTCAACCTGCGATAATCAAGATTTTAAGAGGGAACTTTGGAGGTGGGGGAGGAGGGGCTGCAAAAATATGTATTGAAGCTAATGTTGTCCCTATAAATTGTCAGGAAACAGAAACCGGTTATAAAGTG
>PFOR01000011.1 GCA_002792635.1 Candidatus Pacearchaeota archaeon CG_4_10_14_0_2_um_filter_35_33
AACTGGCAATCTGCTTTCCGGAATCTTGCAGGTTATAGGAGTATCTCCTGGTTGTGTAACTGCTGCCACATTCACCTCGTCCACATTAGAAAGAGCGGGATTAAATGTAACCAAACCAGTCTGTAATTCAGGCAATGGCAAACCTCCTCCGTTGGCAATCCAACTAACTACCTGGGTCTGATCGTTTGTAGTGTCATAGAAGACAACACTGACATCACTCAGAGTACCAGCACCAGCATTCCTTATGAAGTTAACAGTATAGGCACCATTTCCATTATCGGTACAACTCAATGGCTCAACATTCAATGTCAAACAATCACCAGAAATTCTTTCTCCAACTTCTTCAATCGGAGGCCTTATAGCAGACCAAATGATTCCAATAGCTACAAGCACTAAAAGGATTATAAGAATAATCGTGACAACACCACTCAACCCCCTTCTTTTCATACCCTTCTTAATTAATTTTTATTTATAAATCTTTTTATTTATGTCCAAACCAAAATTCATGTTTACCTTTATTCATTCCAGAATATCTGCAAAAACCAAATCTCTCAAATTGAATTATTTCCCTTTCTGAAATATCTTTTATTCCAGCATCAGCAAATCCTTCAATCCAATTACCTTCAGGCATTAATACTCTTGCTTCAACAGGCTTAGAAACCCAATGCACCTTTGGAACTTTCCTATTTTCAACAGAAGTTGTTTTTGTTTTCTCTTTCATCTTTATGTTAAATAGGTTAATCAACCTCACTTCCTTTCTCTTATTTTTATCAAAATCATCTTTAGTAACGTAAAACACATTACCAACTGGAACGCTTCTTTTATCTTCTTTATCTGGATGCAAGGGCACTTTTATCTCTCTTTCTCCTTCGCTATTCTTCACGTCAATCTTTATAGGGTTCCAAACAAAATTATACCTGTTTGCATACAAGTCCATTATCTTTCTGTTTAAAGAATAAAGGGAGTCAATTGGAACTGTTAAATTTCTTTTGTTTAATCCGATTTCTTTAACAAATTGTTTTATTGCCAGCCCTGTAATTCCTCTTTTATGTAAACTCTGTATGCTCCATGTTCTCGGATCATCCCATCCAAAATATTTTCCTGACATTACTTCCTTTTGAGATTTCGATTTTGATATCTTCCCCTCAACACCCGAGATTTTTACTAAACCTGTGTGTATTGTTTGAGGGTGTTTCCAACCAAATATATCCCAAATATATTTTTCAACTTCTGTTTCCATCATTAATTCATTTCCTCTTATTATGTGAGTTACTCCGAGCAGATGGTCGTCAACAGCCCAGGTCATTTCCAGAGTAGGCCACACTCTGTATTTATTCCCAACTCTTGGATGCTTTCTATCAGAAATTTTAAACAAAACTCTGTCTCTAAATGCAGGATTTTTATGCATCATATCTGTCTTTAATCTTAATGTGGCATGCCCTTCATCCAACTTAAACATCTCCTTCCATCTTTCCAACTGCAAGCCATAAGGAAAATACCGGCATCCACATTCAACACCTTTAGACCTATTATCTCTAACTTCATCAATACTACAATGACAAACATATGCTTTTTTCTTTTTTATCAATTTAACAGCATGTTCATAATAAATTTTCAGCCTGTCAGACTTATACACAACATCATCATACTGAACTCCTAATATATCAAAAGCCTCTTTTATCAAATCATAACTTTCTTTTACAGGTTGTTTCTCCTGACTTCCAATTGTATCATCATAAACCAAATATAACTTCCCCTTATATCTCTCAGCATACAACGCATTTAATAGCATAGTCTTTGCATTCCCGATATGTAATGCTCCCGATGGGAAAGGGGCAATTCTCAATGTTACCTTTCCCTTGACCTCAGACTTGGGTAGCTCTGGTAATTCGTTGCTTTTTTCCTCTCTTTTCTTAACAACTTTCTTATATTCTTTAAACTTCTTCTCTCTTTCTTCAGGTTTCATGTCATTAACACTTTTAACAATCTCATTTATCTTAGGCATAACCTGTTCAATCTGATTCTTTTTCAAACCATGTTGGAACAACTTAGGCATTACCCTTTCAGCATCAGCTTTCTTATGCTCAATCGCATTTTGAAGAGCATATGCCATAATCTCCTTTTCTAACATCTATATAGATAAAAATGGAATTATTTAAATCTTGACAAGAGAAAGGTTTAAAAGTGCTTAACCTCAAGAATTGACATGGCAGAAATGGATATCGTTGATAGGAGTGGTGTCCCAACAGGGGAAACCATTACAAGAGAAGATGCCCATAAGGCAGGCTTCAAGGGGTATCTCCCACACGGACATGTGATAATTTATGACACATTTGGAAATGTTTTAGTTCAAAAAAGGACACAGAAGAAATTTTTACCATGGCATGAACTTCCAATTCACGGAGGACACTTAGATGTTAATGATAGGGTAGTTCGATCAGACCCTTACTCTCTTTCTTACAAAAAAGGAGCATTGAGGGAAGCTAATGACGAATTAAAGATAAAATTAAAAGAAGAGGATTTAACACCGGTAATTCGGAGAGGATTTAGAAAAGTATCAAGGGATTTAGATTTCACGGAAGATTGTGGATTTCCAAATCGTATGTATCTTGCAATCTTCACAGCTAGGTACGACTCCGAAAAACATGGGGAAATTAACCCCAACAAAACAGAGGTTGAATGGGCTGAATTTAAACCATTGGAATATGTGGTGTCTCATCTCGTGCAAGATGAAAAACAAGAAGCACAAGGAATTCCACCCCGGCATTTGTTAGAACCTTTCAAAAGATATGGCTCCAGGGTTTTGCTAAAAAGAGTCATAAAGCCCGATGTCCAGAGAATAAGAAGCTCAATAGATAGTCACGCTTCCACAAATTACGGAGAATCCCTGGTTAAAAGATTTGTCAAGGTTTTCAGATCAGCTCTTTAATATGATTAGACATTCAACTTCTCGTGATGCAGAACAAGTTTCAGGAATTATAGAACGATTAACAATAGATAGATGGTCAAGAACCAAAAACGGATTTGTAGAATATCCACCTCCTTCTCTAGAAGAATTAAGAAGCCAGTTAGAAAGCCCATATTCATTAGTTCATGAATTAGATGGAGAAGTCAGAGGATTCTTAACAGCTCTAGACAGAGAAATGCTTAATCCAAAAGATTCAATAATAGCAAGAGTAAAAAGAAATCCAGGTCCATTAATCTATGCAGATAGACTGGGAATCAAGCCAGAATATCAAAGACGAGGAATCGGATTAAGATTAAATAAACACTTAATCGATAATGTAAACACTACAGTTTACGGAGCGACAATAACTTTTCCATTCAAAAATACAGAAATTCAAAGAATCTTGGACTTTCTTTATTTCGAAAAAGTAGATAGCGTTCACATTAACAACGGGCTAATATTTGGAATTTACAAATTCAACCCTATGCAACTCCAAAATGTTTGTCCTTAACCTTTTTAGGTTTTTTCTTGCCCAATAGCCCATATGACATATAAACTATTGGTGTATCCAGAACAGCAACAGCCACTTTCAAAACTCAGACGGACAGGATAAACTGAATTAAAGGCTATGTTCCGGGTATAATTCCGTAAAATGCGATTCCTATAAATATCGCAGAATCAAGAAGTTGAGAACTAATTGTGCTCACATTATTTCTAATCCATAATTTCTTTCCTTTATACTTTTCTTTTAATTTATGGAATGTCCATACATCCCAGCTCTGGCTCACTATATAGGTCACCATAGAACCTAAAACAATTCTGGGCGTAAATCCAAACACAACATTCAATGCTTCATGAACGCCCTGGCTTAACTCCAATACGCTAGACTTAATTAATATTAGCGCAATAATCAATACAAATATTTGGGCGAGAAATGTCATCCACACAACTTTCCTAGCCTCTTTCTTTCCTCAATGCTTTGCTATTATGTCCATGGCGAGAAATATGGAAGCATATATCGGGACTGCCAAACTAGTAGTTATACCAAAAACACTAACAAGCTGAGGTGCAAAAATATTAGCAACAACAATAAAGACAGGAGGTATAATTAAGAGCCATTCTTTACCGAGTTTAACAGCAGCAAGAGTCATAACAAAAGAAATTAGAATAACTGATAAAACAATAACTTGTTTATCATTTTTAATACTTCTTATCTCTCTCTAGTTCCCTAATCCTCTTATCCATCTCTCTCATCCTGTCAATCAAATCATTAATTTTATATTCGTTATCATCAATCTTGAAGTCCATTCTATTTAAAGCAGATCTTAATTTTTCTCTTTTGGAATCTCTGGCATCTCTTAATCCAGATGTAATAGGTCCTGGACTTGGATTAACGTTTCCAGTAGAGTTCCCAGCACCAGCTAAATCACCCAAAAAGCCAAGCCCATTTGCACTGGAATTATTTTCTGAATCCCGAGAACTTAAATCAACAACCTCTCCAGTTTCATATTCTTCTTTAACAGCAGTTTTACTCTGATTCCTCGTAAGGTCAACAACTCCCTTGTTTTTTCCAAACCAACCCATGGAATTAACTGGAAAAAGATTTATTTAAATCTTATTGAAACAAAGGTATTAAAAACCAAAGGCAATATATAAGAAAAGGAGTAAAAAAGAGAAATGCCAACCGATATTCACAAATTAATAGCCGCAATTAGCCCAGACGTATATTGTGATGGAAAATCAAGAAAAGCAGTGAAAGATATAATCAAAAAAGGCCTGCAGGATAAGAAAAATGACAAAGTCTATCTCCAAGCTGCAAAAAAAGCAATACCCATAGAATCACAAAAACTCTATTCTTACGATAAGGCAAAACATAATCCCTTCAAAATGTTTGGTTACAAAAATCCAACTGTCAAGTACCAATTATCTTATGATTCCGCAGCAGAAGGTCTTGAACCAGTCTATTTTTGGGTATTTGATTTTACAAGAAGCATTGGATTAAAACCTGTAAAGATAGTTGACACATTTGCATCTTCTCCAGGCTCAGGCCACTTTTCAGAACTTCAAGGGAAAGCAACCAGAATGCAAGAAGAAGCCATAAAAATGCTTGGCTCTGTCAATACATTAATCAAATCAATCTTAAACATCATCTATGATTTGAGAGACTTTGAAATAAGACTTAAACTTTACAAAAATTATAGAGAAGGGGATGAAAATAAGAAGAGGTCGGCATTGCTATCATTAAAACAGATTTGGATGGACACTGTTGACGCTGTAAAAAGAGGAACAACATCTATAAAAGGCCTTGCACAAAATTTTGATTATGTAACTCTAATTGATGCATTTATGGCTGCAGAAAGCTTAGATGATGTATCAAAATCTGCAGAAAAAGGAGGCCTAGATTTAAACGACAGGGTTCGTAGAATTTTACAACAAAGAGTAGGTGAATTTTTTGATTGGATAGAATTATCAGAGAAAGAATTAACTAAAAGATTTGAGATAGAAAAATCATATCTAAGGAGCCAGTATAACACAATCAAACTTTATTCAAGATGGATTAAACCTTATTTAGTTGCAGCAAAAAAGCTTGAACAGTCTGAATATGAAGATGCTGATTTGGTAACAGGTTTCAACACGGTAATTCTTCAACTAGTCTTGAGAGTGGAAGGAAAATATGATGTTGAATCAGAAGTTATAGATACCGGCGTCCTACCAGCAGATTTTAAAAGAATGCTGGAAAAAAAGAAAATAAGGAAATACACGCCTTTCTTTATTTTAGATTTAAAATTTAGAAGCATTCCTCAAAAAGTCGGGCAACATTACGCATTCGGAGGACGAGCAGATTTAACCTTCAAAAGTTACGCTTTAAATGAGGATGAGTTAAAGATTTTTGATAAACAACTTGAAAAAGATGATGTTAATTCAGCAATGGAAGCCATAACAGGTCTTGCTGACGAAAGCCTTAAACAACTTGAAGAGGACATAGCCCACTATTTAGGAGAGGATGTGGAAAAAAAGGAAAAAGAAGAAAAGAAATCCGAAGATTCCAATCCATTCATATCATTATTTTCAGGATTTCTAGGAACCGAAAAAAAGATAGACCATCCATTATACATCAGACCAGATAATGAACATGAAAAAGTGGTTAGAAGTGAGGCAGCAATAACTGCCATGGAAAAATGCTTCTTAATTTTTGACGTTTACAAGAAATCCCATGGAATGATGTCCCACGACACACCATACGAGCCACTGTAAGGTTTATTAATTTTGAAAACCCTTAATTTTATGCCGAAAATCAAAAAAATAAGAGATGTTGAATCAAACATAAAAAAGATTGGGGAAGAAAATAAGAGGGACAAATCAGATCTCGAAGAAGATATAGAACAATCGGAGGTAGAGAATTTTTCAGACTTTCTAGCATCAGAAGGAGAAATAACTCCTGTTCTTGATTCCGAACAACCCCAAACATGGGAAGAAATTAACGTAATTGAGAAACGGCAAGAGACAACCCTTCCAAGAGACCAGGAGTCAAGACCCACATATATTCAACATAGAGAGGAAAGCGCGGATGTCAAATATCTTCAACAGACATCATCAGCATCTGTTTCTCCAAATCTAAGACAGGAAAACATTCCAATGTCCCAACCAGCCTTTCGCCAACAAACACATTCAGAATCCAAGCTATTACAAAAAGATATTAGGGACGATTATTCAACCAAAATTGAATCTTCAAGAGGAGGAAAAAAGAAGAGATATGCCTGGGAATAAGTTTATATAAATCCCTAGCCAGTAACTAATATGGTCAGTTATGAAAATTTCTATGGGGGTGGTAATTACTCACTATCAAGCGATTATGGGGAATTATATTTAGGGATAGAAACAAAATACCCTTCATCCACTTTCGGAATTCCAACAGATATTAGAACCGCGAACCAGTTAGACGCGGTTTCCAAGAAAATATTTACAGGAGCAAAAACAATAGAAGTGTCAGGAGTTCAAGCAGGAACATTTGAATCCTTGCCAGACCAGCATCTTGAAGAAATAGACAGGCTTAGGAAATTAACTGGGGTTGATTTAACATTCCATGGACCAGTTCTTGAGCCAACTGGAATTACAAAAGAAGGATGGGATGAATCTCATCGGGTAATGGCAGAAAGGCAAATGTGGTCTTCTGTCGATAGAGCTCAAAAGATTGATCCAAATGGAAATGTGGTGATGACCTTCCATGCGAGCGCTGTCAATCTTGAACCAGAAGTTAAAGTTTTCAACAAAGATACTGGAGAATGGGAAACAAAAGAAATAGCAGTAATAAATAACGAAGGCAGGTTTAACCGATTTAAACTTACACCTGATTATTTCACAGGGGAAATGTCAACTCCAAAAGCAGAGCTAGATAAACAAAACGCAGATGCCTGGTTCAGGGAATTGCAAAACGCAAACTTCCACGCTTATGCTGGAATGAACGATTATAAGAGAGCATTAACGGAAATGAAACAGACAAGAATAATTAAGGATTCTTCAGGAAAAGACGTAACAGAACAAGGTCTGCAAGAGTTATATGGGCAATATGTTAAAGGGACTGCTGAAAAAAACCTGGCAAAACTTCCAAAGGAAACAAAAGAAGTCGTAACAAGAGTCATGCAAGACTTCACACATGGAGACATTTATTTAAGAGATTCATACCAAGCGTTACAAAATTTATACAATCTAGCATATGAACAAGCAAAGAAGGATAATAGAGAATCAGACTTGGATAAACTAAAAGAGTTCAGAAAAGAGATTGCTCCCAAACTAAATTATCTCCAAGACCCTGGAAAAATAAAAGAATTTGGTCAGGAAATCATTAACGGAATAAATGTTTTAAGAAGAATCTCTCCTCCCCAAAGAGTAAGGCCATTAAAAGATTTTATGATTGACAAATCCGGAGAGACGTTTGGAAATGTTGCTTATAATGCCTATAAAAAATACAAAAATAATTCTCCAATAATTAGTATCGAGAACCCTCCGGCAGGTACTGGAATCTATAGGGCAGAAGATATGGAAGACATGATCAAAAAATCAAAAAAAGTCTTCGTGGATAGGGCCATTAGCGAGTTGGGATTGAATGAAAAAGAAGCTCAGAAACAAGCAGACAAATTGATTGGTGCGACATGGGATGTAGGACACATAAATATGTTAAGAAAATATGGGGCAAGCAAGCAACAATTATTAGAACAAACAAAGAAAATAGCCCCCTATGTAAAACACATCCATCTATCAGATAACTTCGGTATGGGACACACGGAATTACCAATGGGAATGGGAAATGTTCCAATAAAAGAAGAGATGGAAATTCTTGAAAAATATGGAAAAAAGATTAAGGAATTGAAGAAAGTTGCAGAAACAGGAAATTGGTATGGTCCACAAGCATTCGGAAACCTAACACCATTATCTCAAACTTTATCAGCATTTGGTTCTCCTGTTTATTCAATGAAGATGGGTCCATATTGGAATCAAGTAGAAAATATGTCTGGAGGGTATTTTGCAGGAAGAGGGATGAATCCAGACGTACATCATTCATATTTCGGAGCAGGCTATACGACGCTTCCAATTGAACTTGGGGGACAAATGGTTGGACAAAGCAGGTTATCCGGAACACCAAACCAATAAAGATTTAGTAAATCTTTATAAACAAAATTCCCTTAGGAATATCAACTAAGAGGTGATGAATGGCAAAGAAATCTAAGAAGAAATCAAGTAAAAAAAAGAAGACTACAAAAAAAGCAGAAGGAAAGGAAAAGAAAGAAGTAAAGCAGCCAACACCAGAGCTAAAACTAGCAAAGAAAAAATTATCTCAAAAAAAGAAGATTATAAAACCAAGGAAACTAACTCCTAAAACAGAGAGACAAATTGCAGAAGAATTTGCAATAAAAGTTCATGAGAAATTTGCAGAGCTTGTGAAAGCAACAATTCTTTTCGGTTCCCAAGCAAAAAAGACACAATCTCCCGGTTCGGACATAGATATTATAATTTTAATCGATGATGCCGCAATCGATTGGGACATGGAGCTGATTTCATGGTATAGGGAAGAATTAGGGAAGATAATCGCAAGAAATGATTCATCAATTGACTTACATATAAACACCATTAAACTTACAACATGGTGGAAGGACTTAATGCACGGGGATCCTGTTGTGATTAATATCTTAAGATATGGGGAAGCATTAATTGATTTAGGTGGATTTTTCAATCCATTAAAAGCTCTTCTTTTGCAAGGAAAAATACATTCAACACCCGAAGCCGTGTTTGAATCTCTTCAAAGAGCTCCATTGCATTTAACAAGAAGCAGAGGTGCAGAAATGAGTGCTATTGAAGGTGTCTATTGGTGCATGGTTGATTCCGCCCAGGCAGCCCTAATGACTCTTGGATATCTTCCACCTTCTCCAGAACACATTCCAGGAATGTTAAAAGAAGCATTTGTGGGAAAAAATATGCTTCATATGGACATGATTAGGTGGCTTCACGACATCCAGGTTTTACATAAGAATATTGTTCATGGAGCTGTAAAAGACATCAAGGGTTCTGAAATAGACGACTGGCAGGACAAAGGAAAGAAGTTCATGGTAAAAATGACCTCAATCGTAGATAAAATTATAGAATCAAGAAAAAAATAATCAATCAAGTTTTCCAGCATCTGCTAGGTATATCAACTGTCTTGCTGTTTCCCAATTATTGCCTTTAGCAAGTTCTACTAACTTCTCTCTAGCATAGTCTATAACACTACCTGCTTTTTTAGCAGCCTCTTCATAAGCTTTCTCAGCCTTACCTATAATTCCTCTCTTGTTGTTTTCAAAGTAAGTATGAATATTAACAGCACCTTCAAGAACAGCTAACTGTCCAGCACCTTCGTAAGCAGCTCTTACTGATTCAGAAGCACCATCAAATGCTTTCTTAGCATCTTGTTCTCCTTTATGTACTGCAATCATCTTGACTACTTGTTCTCTTTGCTTTGAATCAAGCGCATCAAAGTCTTTATCAGCATCTTCCAGTAATCTCCAAACCTGATATTTGCCAAGCATATCTTCTTTATCTCTTCCTTTTGCTAGCTTAACCATCTCTTCCGTTCCAGCGATTTTTTCTAAATCAGCATCTGGAACACCATCAACGATATCCTCTGGAGCTTTTCTAAGTAATTTAGCAGACTCTTCTCCATAACCTCTTGCTATACCATATCCTCTATTGATAGCATCAGAACTTAAGTCCTTAGGATCTATCTTACCCCAATCATCGTTAGCCTCTTGAAGTCTAACCTTAGCATAATCTCTTTCCCTCTTTTCAGCATCCGCTCTCTTTAAATCATCCTTCTTATCTTTTTGTATTTCTAGACCCT
>PFOR01000017.1 GCA_002792635.1 Candidatus Pacearchaeota archaeon CG_4_10_14_0_2_um_filter_35_33
AGAGGATTGAGTGGGGTTATAACTACCGTTTTGTTGATTTTATTGGTTATTATTGCGATAGGAATAATATGGGCTTTTCTTGGCCCTTTTCTTTCTGAAGGTGGTTCCGGATTAGAAGGAAGCACTGCTTGTTTGAATTTGAATGTTAATCCTGTCAATTGTGTCAAGGGCTATGATGATTCTGAAGCTTTAACAGAAATCAATGTGAGTGCAGAAAGAGGTCCTGATAATGAGGTTCTTTCAGAGCTTAAGATTATATTGCATAAATCTGATGGTGATACATTTGTCTATACCCAAACAAACAATTTAACGGGCCCATTAGAAATTAGAAAATACACTTTAGACTCCAAAACTAGTGGATTTACCTTAGAAGACTATCAAGGAGTTTCTCTAGGCAAAATAGTACAAATTGGAGAAGGGGATGAATTTATTTGTGAACAAGTCAGTGATGTGTTAGATTGCCAATAGACTTATAAATTTATTTTTCTTAATGATGTGATGAGTTGGATTGAAGTTGAAGCTAAGATAAAAGTGCACAATGTTAACAAGGTTAGAGCCAGGATTAGAAAAATTGCAAAATACTCTGGTAAAGAAAAAAAGACTGATAGTTATTATGCATTAGATGCTAAGGAGAAGTATCCGAAGAAGAGTTTGAGGATAAGAGATAAAGGCAAGGAAGTGGAAGTTAATTTTAAACAATGGCTTTCTTACAAACATGGCGTACATGCAAAGAAAGAGATTGAATTTCATGTTTCGGATTTATCGGGGTTCTTTGATTTATTAGATGATTTTGGGTTTGAAAAATGGATGTATAAGGAGAAAAAGACTGAACTCTACAAGACTAAAGACGGAGTTAATATTGAACTAAATCAAATTAAGGGATTAGGATGGTTTATTGAGATAGAAATTTTATGTAAAGAGAATGAGGTAAAAAGGGCGAGAAGAAAGATTTTAGAAATTTTTGAAAGGCTTGATTTGAAAAAGATGGATGTTGAGAAGAAAGGTTATACTAAGATGTTGTGGGGGCGGAGGAGGACTAGTAGATAATATGGAGGAAAAGCCTCACGCATAGTAAAAAATTATATTGATGAATTGGTAAAAAGAAGACCCGAATAAAATTATTTCTTCTTAGGTTGTTTCTTATCTAACTTAATCTTTTCTTTTTGCAAGGCTTCTTTCATTTTATCCAATTGTTGAAGCTGTTTGTCAATATCTTCCTTTTTTGGTTTCTGAGCTTGTTGTTGCATTGGGATTTTCTTTATGTAATCCAAGACAGATGCTTTCTCCATTCTTAATACTGTTTTAGAAGAATCCTCAATATGTGCCTTGAGAATCTCCATTCCTGACAAGACACAATTAACATTCCATACCTTTTTACCTTCAACTGTCTGAACGATTGCTATTATCTTCTTAATTTCCTCACTCATGTTTCTGTTCTTCATTTCATCCTCTAAGATGCCTTTTAAGGCTTCCAGGTCTATGTTTGTTGCAATCTCTAATTTTTCAGGAGTTTTCTTTGTGAGCATTTCCAAAATCTTGACATCTGTTTGTCCATCTGACATCATATTAAACGCTGCAACTTTATTCTGACTAGGGATGTAATAATCAATTTGGCTTATATTTTGTCCCGATTCTAAATCTAGAACAAAAAAGCCTGCTATTAGAAAGGCGTCAGAATGTTTTTGCTCGAAGTCTTTGTATGCTTGGGACGAATTGAGTTTTTCTATATATGGCTGAATTTTCATTTTCTCTTTTGTATGTTTATTTTTATAATATAAACTTTATAAGATTATCTATACACTGGAGTGTATCTTCCTGTTTCTTCTAATCTTGTTGCAACACCCACCCATCTGGTATCTGTTACCACAAAATCAATCTTCTCATCAATAGGCTTTTAGTCTACCATGTTCCCGATTAATTGGACAAGATTGCCTGGATTTGAACTAATTGTTCGCCAGAATAAACTATTGAGTTTATAGTGATAAGAAATATGGAGTTTCTCCCTGTTTGAACCAATTACTAGTTGTGGAGGGATATGCGAGAATTCTTCATCATCGCTTCTTTCCTCTTCTAGGGCCATTGATTATTGTAATAAATTAGACTTATAAGTTTTTATGTAGCTCTTTTTGTAAATCTTTGATAAATGAACCCGACTTGACTCCGAACTTTGGCTTTCCGCCACGTGGCCTAACTGCTAAAGTCTTAGCCTTTTCTTCTTTATCTCCGATTACTATAATGTAGTTAACTTTCATTAATTCTGCTTTTCTTATTTTTGATTGGACTGTATCTGAATCCAGGTCTAGGTCAACTCTTAACCCAGGAATGCTGGTTTGCAAATCTTCTGCTAGCTTTCTCGCGGCTTTTTCATTTCTTTCTGTGAAATTTATTATTCTAACTTGTCTTGGTGAAATCCATAATGGTAAGTTGCCGGAGAGATGTTCTAATAAAACTCCTATGAATCTTTCAACAGAACCTAATATAGCTCGGTGGATTACATAGGGCGTTTGTTGCTTACCTTTATCGTCTGTATAAGTTAATTCGAATCTTTTAGGCATTTGCATGTCTAGTTGAATTGTAGCACATTGCCATTCCCTTCCTAATGAATCTGTGATATGCAAATCTATCTTAGGGCCGTAAAATGCTCCATCGCCCTTATTGATTTTATATTTCGCTTTTGATTTTTTTAGGACTCCAAGTAATATTTTTTCAGATTCAGTCCAGTTCTTTTTTTCTCCCATAAACTTTTCTGGGCGAGTTGATAGTTCAAACTTATATTCAAAACCAAATGTCTTTTTGTATATGATGTCAATCATTTCCAACATGTGTGAAACTTCCTGGGCGATTTGTTCTTTAGTGCAGAAAATATGCGCGTCATCTTGGGTGAATGCATTTACTCTAAAAAGGCCTGCTAGGACGCCTGATAATTCTTGCCTATGGTCAAAGCCAAATTCTGCCAATCTTATTGGTAAATCCTTGTAACTTCTTGGAGATGTTTTATAGATTAACATTCCTCCAGGACAATTCATTGGTTTTACTCCGAAAGGTCTGCCATCGTATTCTGTCATAAACATATGTTCCCTGTAATGCTGCCAGTGTCCTGAAACCTTAAATAACTTTGAATCTAGAATTTGAGGTGTTGAAACAATTTGGTAATTGTATTTGTTTAACAAATAAGACATAAACTCCTTTATTTTCATGTATATGTAAAATCCTGAATCATGCCAGAAAGGCATTCCTGGGGCTACTTCATTGAAGGAGAATAAGTCTAATTTTTGTCCTAGTATTCTATGGTCGTTATCTTTCAATTTTGAGGTGTCGAGCTTGGATTTCGAAATTTCTCTTAACAATTGCTTAATATCATAGCTTTCTTCAACGAGTTTTCCCTTTTGAGTTTCTGATGGTGTAAATTCCTTGGATAACTCTGAAAGAGGGTGACCCTTACATTTTAGTTCGAAAGATTTGTAGTAGCCGAATGGTGCTCTTTCAACTTTATTTATTGACTCTGATTTTTTTAGCAAGGATTCTGCTTTTTTCAGATAATCTTGGGCTATTGAGGGGCTGGCAAGATTAGAGGATAAATGGGCATAAGGATATATGACAACTATATTTGTCTTTACATCCTTGGCTGTTTTTTCTATCGCTGAAACTAGTTCTCTTATTGTTTCCTCGGAATCTCCTTTTTCTATTGCCGTTAGAACAACTAAAGGTTCTTTTACTTCCACTTCTTCTTTAGATGTTGGTTCTGCATCTTTTATTGCTTTTTTTAGTGCCTTAAAGCGAATGTAATCGCAGTGTAATGTGATTATTTTCATGTATGATGTAGGAAAAAGGGTTATATAAAATTTGAGTTACGATTTTTATTAAGATGTCACTATCCCTAAATAGGAACAATACAAAAGTTTAAAAAGGAAATTTTCTAAAAATTTGGATGGCAGACTTTGATAAAGAATGGGAAAAACTGGAATCAAAAAGACATGGTTTCGAGTCTGATAGGAATGAGATAGTGGGCGCTTTGATTAATCAGGCTCCTGGTGTTGCTGGATATAGAACATTTGACGCCCTTAATCAGGCAGATGGAAATCTATCCTTAGGAAATTTTCTTACGGGGTTAGAAGTAGAGCTAATAGTAACAGGAGTCCCTACACCTTACAATTTTTCAGGCATTCCTTTAATGTTTAAGGCTCCAATAGTTTCGACTTTCTATTTGGCAGGACATAAGTTTGCTGCAGATGAATTTAGTGGAGATTCAAGAAGACAGGAACAAAATCAAGAGAGAGAAGCCTAGGAGGATGCTATATCAAGATAAAATGAAAAGAGACTATGAAATAGAGGATTCAGGACTTCATGAGATGCCTGAAATTGTTCAGTATAGTGGAGACTCTAGGGCTGGAAAGATGGTTGCTGGATTGGTTAATGCCGTTAATAGTGTTAAGAGAGAGGCTATAATGACCATGGCTGGACTTAAGGGGTATGATGCTATTTTGCATAAAGATGGATTTAGTGAAGTAAGATGGGTTTTAAAACCTGGTGATAATGATACATATAGAGTTTTATCTGTGGGTGGCAATTTAAACGGTCTTAGTGCTTTAATAGGGGATGATTTCGGAAATGTTGATGGGGCTAGTCATTTAGTTGAGCAGATAAAATTGAAAAAATGTGTTGATGAAGAGATTAGAAGAGCTAAGGAAGATAAAGTTGATTATCATGCTCTAGCAGAAAGGCACAATTATAGGGGTGTAGCATGAGGATAGACAAAAAAACAGGTTTGGTTGAAAAAGCGCTTGGAAAACTTCCGGATAAGACTGCAAGAAGAATAGCATTTAAGACCCCTTTAGGGAGAGTTATTGATGATTCGAGGAAGGTTTATGTTGATGGCAGAAAATTAGATGTTCCCGTGTTTAGCAATATAAAAGTTCCTGCAGATTATTGTGCAAGATACGTGAGACTTGCGGCAGAACAAATGTTTGACAAGAATTACGAGGTTGCAAATGCATGGGGTCTGGGAGATGTGAACAGAGTTGTTAGCCAGTTTGAAGATTCGAGTATGTGGCAAATGGCAGATAAGGGGATTTTACAACCAGGAATGGTTGTAGGGCTTGAATTTCCTGGAAGTGATTATGCAGATAGGGGAAGATATTCTCATGTCGGATTGATGATTGGTGTTGGTTCATATGGCCCATTGGTTGCACATAAATTTCATGAGCAAACTAGAGTTGATAGCCCTGGGGAAATTGAGGGGCTTGGATTAAACCCTGTAGAAATAATTGATTCTAAGAATTAACTAAAATAGCCTTATCAACATCCTTTTGCTTGACTTTTTTAAGATTGTCTTGGAATTCTTTCATGAATTTTAGGACGTGCTTTGTGAAAAGAGCTTTTAATTCTCCGGTTAGTAATTTTCCGGATTTGTAATCTTTGTATATTTTTTTAGATTCATTTTCTGATAGGAAAAGATTCTTCAGATAGATGAATGAGACATCTACATCTGGGTTTCCGCCTTTCTCTTTATGTTCCTGGATAGTTTTTTGTCCACCTGAAAACGCTTTATTTATTTTTTTCTTGATTTCTTTTTCTGAATCGTTCAAAAAGATTGCGTTGTTTTTTGATTTCGACATCTTTTTTCCGTCGATTCCTGGAAGGAATTTTGAATGTAATATTGCAGATTTGTTATAGTTAAACCGGGGTGCTATGTCTCTGGCAATTCTTGCATGCGCATCTTCATCGGGACCAATTGGAACTAAAACATTCTTGATACCTTTCTTTACCTGCGGAAATAGGATGTGGGCTGCCTGGACTGCAGGGTAAAAATACAAGCCAGGATTGTCATCGTTTTTGTATCCGTAAGTTGCTTTAACTTCCGATAGCGTGATTTTTTTTGATAATTTAATAGCTAGATTGTAGATGTTAGTATAAATTTGATCTATGATAAAGAAAGTCTTTTTAGGATTAAAACCATAAGCAATTAATTCTTTTGCTAGTTGTTTGGCATTTTCCAGGGCCTCCTCCTGGCTGGAAATCTTTCCAGAAAGATAGCTTTCATCATCTGAAATTGGAATGAAAACTGGAAGATTATATTTCTTCTGGAAGAATAGATTTGTGTCAAACACAGCCTTATGACCCAGATGTAGGCTTCCTGAAGCGTTTACTCCGGAAAGAATGGCACATTTTTCGCCTTTTTTTAAGGCTAAAAGGAATTTATCTAAATCGCGATGGGATGCTAAGACTCCTGTTTGAAATGTGTAGAAGTTAGGAGCCTGACTAAGATTCTCAATTCCGTGTGCTCCAAATTTTTTGATGAGCTTCTCATTGTCTATTTCGATTGGATTGTCCATATTCTTAATAAGCCTGGATGATTTATAAAAGATTGCACTCTAGCCGAGTAAGGTTTATATAGAAAGTCTGATTAGGATAAACATGAAAAGAGTGATTTTATTGTTGTTAGTGATGGTATTGATTCCTATGGTTTCGGCTGAAATTTCGTTGGAACAGCCAGACAGTTTGTATAATTTCGGAGATGAGCTGAATATGGATATTATTGTTCGTGCAAGTAGTCCTTCAGAAGGGTTTTTGATTACGAATATATTCTGTGGTAATTCAAGTTATGAGATTTTTAGGAGCTATTTGAGTTTGGACCCTGAAGAAGAGTTTAACGAGGAAGTCAATTTTGTTTTTGGAAATTCTCTTAACCTATTAGACCAAGACGAGTGTTATGTTAAAGCAACTTTTGATTATGAGGAGGTAGAAAGCCAAAGATTTCAGGTTAGTAGAAGAATTGCGATGGGAGTTAGTAGTGCAAAGAGAATTTTTGAACCTGGCGAAAGAGTCAATCTTGATGGGACTGCCACAAAAATAAATGGAGAGCCTGTTAATGGTATTGTTGATGTTGAAATTTCTCCAACAAATTTGACACTTCCCTTCATTGTAAGAGATGGAAACTTTGCAGCTAACTTTACCATACCTGAAGATATTTCGGGGGCTTTGCGAATACATTTTTTCAGTTATGAAGAAGACAGAAATGGTGTCTTAACAAATAAGGGCACATTTGACTTGGAAGTTTCTGTTAGACAAACTCTCAAATCGATTGAGCTAGAAGTTCAAGAAGGAGATATAATTCCTGGAAAAGATATTAGTATTAAAGCCAAAATGCTTGACCAAGCTGGATTAGAAATGGTTGGGGATTTATCTCTAAATATAATTGACCCTGATAGGAATTCATATTCTCAGAATGTAATAAAGGCTGGGGAAGAATTCATTTTTGAAACAGAGACTGGGTTTCAGCCAGGATATTGGAAAATTGAAGTTTCTGTAGGGGAAACAGTTACAAATAAATTAATTTATTTAGAAGAGATTAATGATTTAGTTTTTAAACTGGCTAATGGAACATTGTTTGTGACTAATATTGGGAATGTAGCCTATTCCGGTCCTATTGAGGTGACTGTTGGTAGTGAAAATATTGTAAAGCAGATTGAAGTTGGACCAGGAGAAACTGCAAGTTATCGGTTAAGTGCTCCTGATGGTAATTATCAAGTAGAAGTTAAGAAGTCTGGGGAGGAGTTTAGTTTAGGAACCACGCCCCTTACAGGAAGAGTAATAGGAGTTGGAGGAGGCGGGTTTGATTTTGTTTGGGGAAACAATCTTGCGATATGGATTTTTTTAGTTTTTATGCTGGCTTTAGCAATATTAATGGTCCATTATAGGAAAGGAATTGCTAAAGAAATGGCGTTGCTTAGAAGGGCAAAGAAAAAGTCTGTTCCTGGGAATAGCCTAGTTTCCTCAGGTCACAAAGTCGAGGCTGGATTCTTAGTTTTAGATATAGATAATAATAGCGAGATTTTGTCTAACATAATTCAAAGGGCTAAGTCTTACAAAGCAGGTGTTAGCTATGATGGAACGCACAGGATTATGCTTTTTGCCCCCCATTTGACAAATGAAAAAGACAATTCTACCTTAACGGTTAAAGTTGCAAAAGAAATTGAAGATATAATTAATATTTATAACATGAAACACTCTAATCAGATTAATTATAGCATAGGTGCGGGTCTTGGAGAAATTATTGCCGAGAAGAAAGAAGGGAAACTTAAGTTTGTTTCTGTTGGGAATATAATGAGTTCAACAAAAAGATTAGCAACTGAGGCAAAAAATGAAATTTTAATTTCAGGAAAACTTAAGGAAAAAATTACTGGAACTGAATTTAAGCTTGGAAAATCCAAAGTTGAAGGCGTATGGAAAGTTGAGGGTGTTAGAAGAGAAAGAGAAACCCATAAAAAGTTCATCAGAGACTTCTTAGATAAAAACTAACTTGTCCTTTTTAGCTTTCCTGAATCCAAGTAATAACCATCGTATCCTATTTTGGATTTAAATAAGGATTTTAATTCTTCTATTTTTCTTTTTGGTAACTTTAGAGATTTTGCTTCATTTAAAAGATGCGCTTTTAGGCAATTTGGTGCAACTCTCTGGCAATCAGGAATCAAATTTCTTTTTATGAAAGAAATCATTCTTTTTCTTAGCGCCGGATTCCTTAGATTTAAAACGGATTTTATACAGGCTTGCTGGGCTGCACCTGGGGGAATTGATTCTAAATTGGAGGATTGTTTGTTGGCCATCTTGAAAGGGTAGAAAGAAAGCCAAGGCTCACTTGATGATAATAAGTGCCTTGGTGAATCTAATGACCATATTCATGTCTTTCATAGGGCAGTGATGTTTATAAGTTTTTACATCCTCCCTAGTCTGCTTATTCTAGAATCTATCGGGGGATGTGTGGCAAATAAGCCGGATATTTTACGTTTAAATGGATCTGATATGAACAATGGAGCAACGGCTTTTGGTGTTTTATGCATTTCTTCTTTTGTTGTGTGTTCATCCTTAATCTTTTGTAGGGCTTTTTTTAATCCGGGGGGATAGCGGGTGAATTTAACTGCGGTTGAATCTGCTAAGTACTCTCTTTTTCTTGAAATAGAAAGCGATACCAGTTGCGTAACAATTGGGGCTAAAATGGCAAAGAGAATTCCTATTAATAAAAGAATTGCTCCTGCTTTGTTATCTTTATCTCTCGTGCTTGAGAACCATAAACTTCTTAGGAAAATTTGGGCTATTATAGAAATCATCCCAATCATCACTGCTGTTAATGTCATATATCTTATATCGAAGTTTGCTATATGGGACATCTCATGGGCAATCACCCCTTCTAGCTCTTGTTTATCTAATTTTTCTAGACAACCAGAAGTTACACAAATGACTGCATGTTCTGGGCTCCTGCCAGACGCAAATGCATTTATCTGTTTTGATTCCATCACATATAGTTTGGGCATTGGCAAACCTGATGCGAGAGACATTCCTTCTGCTGCGTGATAAAATTTTCTGTGTTGTGTTCTTGAAGCAGGCTTTGCCTTTACAGATGCCAAGGCAATCTTATCTGAATTGTAATAGCTTATTAAGATATATGAAATTGAAAAAACAATTGAAATTATCATTATTATGAAAAAGAATCCAGGGTCTAAGATGATTGAGATTATGTATCCAAGAATTAGGAAGAATATGAAAATGACTATGATTAAGGCAAGTGACTTTATTTTGTTGTTTCTGATTTGGTCGTGGAATGATAGCCTGTCCATGTTTAATAGAAGTCTGAGGCATATTTAAAACTTGTCTGGGAAAGTTTTATAAAAGATTCCTTCCTTTTGTTCCTATGAATCAGAGGGGGTTGTCGAGAAAGGCGATCATTGTTACAATCAAAAAGTTCTTGTATTTTACCCCGCACTTTAGTGTGAGGTTTGTTTGAACTTTTGAATGCTCAAGGTTGCATTAATATTGATAGGCTTGTATTTTATTTCTCAGGGTGGTACTGGTGGAACTGGTACTGGTGGAAATGAGCAAGAGTCAGGAAATTTGGATACTGATTTAAATGATGCATTGGATGAAACAGGGAATCTAGATAGTGAATTAGGCCTGGATGAAGATTTTGATTTTAGTGTTGAGTAATTATTCCTTCAACAATTTCCAATTGTAGAACATTATTGCTACTGCTGGAATAATAAAGAGCCAATCTATTGTAAATGTCAATATTATGCAGATTAAAGCGATTATGGATAGGAGAACGACTTTTGAATTTTTCATCTTAGTTTTTTGGGTTTTTTTGACATACGTAAATGCGCAAGGGAGGGATGTTTAATAGTGTTTTTGATTCTTGTATAGAAGAAAATTTAGTTGATAATAAAGATTTCAGTTTTGGAGAGAATTGGTAAGCGATGAACTTCCCCTCTCTTGTTAATGACTTTTCCGTTTGTTCTAAAATTTTTTCAGCCTTTGCCTCAGGTAAAAAAGAAAAAGGGATTCCCGAAAGAATTATGTTAAATTCTTCTCTTAAATTTAAGCCCCTTAATATTTGGGGTAGATTCAACACATCCCCCTTAATTAATTTTAACCTTCCATCTTCTACATTTGAAAGATGGTTATACAGTCTTTGATTTCTCTCTATTGCTAAGATTTTAGATTCTGGGGATATTTTTTTCAGTAATGGAATAGTTAGTGCTCCAGTTCCCGGTCCATATTCAAGAATATTGAGGTCTTTTGTGGGATCAATTGTGTTAATTATCTTCTTGGTTGCTGTCTTTGAAGTCGGAGAAATTGTTGCTACCTTGCTGTCCTGAATGCTTGATTTAATAAGTAAAGGAGAAATCCTCATTTTAGAACTCTACCTTGGGAACTGCTTTTGTTTCTTGAGGAATTTCCAGGTACGGCTTAGGTTTCTTTCCATAAAGAGAAGCAAATACCACTCCAGGAAATACCTTTGTGGCATTGTTGTAAGATAGTATAGAATCGTTATAAAACTGTCTTGAATATGCTATTTTGTCTTCTATTGCTGCTAATTCTTGTTGTAAATGCAGGAAGTTCTGGTTAGCCTTCAAGTCCGGATATCCTTCGGCAACTGCAAATATAGACTTCAATGCGCTTTGGAGCTCTGCTCCCGCCTTTGCTCTTTTTTCAAATGTTTTTGCAGACAATAGGGCTTTTCTAGCTTCTGTTACTTCTTTCATTATGCCCTTTTCGTGCTTGGCATATCCCTTTACGGTATTGATTAGGTTTGGAACTAGGTCTGCTCTTTTTCTTAGCTGGACATCTATCTGAGATAAAGAATTATCAATCCTATTTCCAAGGACTATGAACCTATTGAAGTAATAAATTAGTAGTATTACTAAAAGTGATATAACAATGATGATTATCCAGATTAATGCTGATAGGGCCATCACTAGATTAAATATTTATGATATTTAAAGTTATGGAAAGGGTTAAAAATTTGTTTTTCCTGGGAATATAATGAAAGCGAGGACTAGAACAATTATGACGTTTGCGATTCTAGTTGTTTTGCTATTCGGGTTGTATTTTTTTAGTGACTGGTTCTCTAAAACCGTCGGTTATGTTGCCGGGGAAGAGCAAAAAATAAGGTTAATGCAGTGTTTAAATGAGAAGCAGGTTGTGCTTTATGTAGTAGATGATTGTTATTATTGTGACCGACAAAGAGGGTTAATTGGTGAAACAGCAATGGGTTATTTTGACGCACTTCTAAATTGTGATTCTGGAGAGTCCGTTGCTTGTGAAAATTTAGCAAGTTTCCCTGCGTGGAAGATTAACGGAGAAATCCGTTATGGAGTTCTTGAAATAAGTGAATTGTCTGAAATTTCTAGATGCAATTTAGAAGTTAAATAAAGATTTATTAATGCTTTTTTCTAGGTAGTTTAATGAGGTTTCCGAGATTTTTTGTTATTATTCTGATACTGATTTTTGCAGCTAGGACGGTTGATGCCGCAACAATAGCCGAGGGAATTTATGGGGCTGATTTGCAACTCGTCGAAGATTCATTGGTAAAACTCCTGAATGATGATGGGAGTGTTATAGAATCTAAGTTATCTGAAGATGGCCTATATTATTTTGAAACAGAACCTGGCACTTATTTCATCAGGGCAGAGATTTGGAGGTAAAATAGAATTTGTGGGGATGAAGAAGTTGAGCTGATAAATGGAGCTAATGTTGATTTGGTGGTCTTTCCTTATTCAGATAAAATAATTGATGACTTTAATCCGGGATTCGAATTTGGGAATGATGAAAGTTATTGGTTTTTATGGATTGTTTTGATTATTGTCATTTTGATTGTCTCATATTATCTTTACAAAAAGGGCGTATTAAAGAAACCGGGGGAAGAAGACTTGGGTGACGATTTGAAAAAGATGATTGAAATTATTGAAAAAAGGGTGGGAGAATTAATCAGTTAGAGTTGAGAAAAGAATTACCTTATTCGGAAGCAAAGGTTAGTTTAATGATAACTGATTTGGAGAATAGAAATTTAATAAGAAGAATAAAGGAAGAGGTAATGTTCTGATTCTGCAATAGTTTTAAAAGACTGTTTTTTCTGGACTGAATAAAGAAGGAGGAAAAATGAGAAAGATAGTAAGAAAGATGCGAAGAGAAAGAAAGTTGCGGTTAAAGAACAATAAAAAGAGAAAGAAGAAGTAACTATTTTGTATTTTCAGCCCAGTCTTCCGGGGGTTCCTGATGCGTGTCTGGTGTTGATGCGTCAACTAACTCCAACTGGTCTTCATCAACCATAACATATGCAATCGTTTTTCCCAATTCAATTATTTCAACATGATATTGGCCGTTCGGTAATATGACATTTATTTTTCCAGTCATTCCTTTTTTAATTTGTTTTGGAGGTTCGAGATAAGGTTCAACGAATTCCTGGTCTGGATCAATTAGAAGTTTAACTGTTTGGTGTCTTTTGAATTTAGTTTGCATGTTTATTTGAGAAAAGAGAAGTATATAATTATTTTGATATGATGCAGGTATAGATGTTTAAATATGAGAATGACAAATAGGAAGTATGACAGACACGTATATAATATATGATATGCAGGGAGATGATGTTTGTATATGGGGTGTGATATCAAGAAGGTTGAGGAATTATTGAAGGGAAATAATGTATTATACCATATTCGTGAGTTGTATAAGTTTAGGGAGTGTGAATTAGATAATTTCGACCCTCCTAATCACCCTCATGTAAAAATAACTTTTGTAACGCCTACTGATGATGACAATCTTGCAAGAGATAGTATGGTAATTCCTAGAAAGCTAGCGAAAGGATTAGAGAAAGGATTGGCAGAATTACTATCTTCTGGTTCTTCTTGACTTCTTTCTAGGTATTCTTTTGGGAGTGGTTCTTTTACGTTTCCTTTTAGGTTCATCTAACTTTATTTCTGAGAATAGGAGATAGTATAATATTTCTAAAATACCAAGTGTGTTGACTATTAAGATAATTACAAACCATATTTTTGAATTCTTTTTGGCAGACTTCCATAGGGCAAGACCTTTCCAGATTAAGGACCAGATTAATGCCACAGCAACTAGCCAAAGAGGAATACCGAGTGGAATACCAAGTTGCGAATAATAACTGGACATAAATTCGCCTGCCATGTTTGGATAAACGAACTTTAGTTTATAAATTCTTCTAAATTGTATTCTCGAGGACAAGAAAGTTTAAATACTAGAAAATTTTCTGTGTGTTGTTACATACAATTTGTTGTGGTTTTTTATTTTTTTAGCACAATATGTTGTAGTAACTCAGAAATTACAAAAAGAGGAAAAATGATATGTCCGTATTGCTCAAACGATGAAACTAAGGTCACGGACAAGCGGGATACTGGTGAGTTTACACGAAGAAGGCGTGAATGTCTAAAGTGTAGGAATAGATTTACCACACATGAAAAGATAGAATCGAACCCCATAAAAGTTATAAAAAAAGGAGGTCGGAGAGAAGAGTTTAATAGGGTTAAGGTGAGAACAAGCATAGAAAAGGCATGTGAAAAAAGGCCTGTTAGCGCCGAAAAAGTAGAAAAGATGTTAACAAAAATTGAAGAGGGGATTAGAAGAAGAGGTGGAGAAGTTAAGTCCGCCCATATTGGAGAGCATGTTATGAGGGAGTTGAAAAAGACTGATAAAGTAGCTTACATAAGATTTGCATCAGTCTATAGAGACTTTGCCGACTTAAGTGATTTTAAAAAGGAAATAAGGGAGCTTGTTAAAAAATGAGTGAAGAAAGGAATTTAGTTGATGATGGATTGATAAGCACAGATATTGAGATGAAGGGTGGGGGTGGCTTAGATGCTAGATTTGAACTTAATAGGTATTTTTCTCATGAAGGCAAGAGTCCTTTTGAATTTGGGATTAATGGAGAACCGATTAATTGGGTAAGAGAAAATGTAGAAGTTACAGATGATAGGGGAAAGGTTGTTTTCACACAACCAAATGTGAAGAGACCTGATTTTTGGAGCCAATTAGCTATGAAAGTTGTTGCAAGCAAATATTTCTGGGGCAATATGGAAAAGGGCGAGAGAGAAGATTCTATAGAAAAATTGATAAACAGGGTTAGTAGCTGGATGGGGCAACAAGCATATAAGCAAGGATATTTTGATGAAAAGCAGAGTTTAATTCTAAAAGATGAGATTGCTGCGATTTGTTTGAATCAGATGTGTGTGTTTAATTCTCCAGTCTGGTTTAATGTTGGAATACAGGATTATGACCCTGCTGCTGGTGGTGTTTCAGCTTATGTTTGGGATTTTGAAAATAAGACAGTTATTCCAGCTAAAAAAACAATGAATAGGCCTCAATGTTCTGCCTGTTTCATTCAAGGTGTTGAAGATAATATGGAATCTATAATGGCAATACAAGTTGCTGAAGCTAATTTGTTTAAGGCAGGAAGCGGGACTGGAAGCAATAGATCCAATCTGAGAAGTTCTAAAGAAAGATTGACTGGAGGAGGAAAACCTTCAGGACCTGTTAGCTTTATCAAGGCATATGATGCTTACGCAGGTGTCATTAAGTCTGGGGGGAAGACAAGAAGGGCGGCAAAAATGGAAATCTTGAATATAGATCATCCTGATGTTCTTGAATTTATAAATTCCAAACAGACAGAAGAGAAGAAAGCGTGGGCATTAATCGAGCAGGGGTATGACGGGGGTTTGAACGGGTCTGCATATGGAAGCGTTGCCTTCCAAAACTGTAACATGTCTGTTAGGGTAAGCGATGAATTCATGGAGACAGTTAAAAAAGATGGGGTGTGGTGGACCAAGGAAGTTACGTCGGGAAAGAAATGTGAGAGCCATAATGCAAGGGATTTGATGCATGCGATTGCAGAAGGAACTCATATATGTGGGGATCCTGGGATACAGTGTGATACGATTATCAATAAATACCATACATGTAAAAATTCTGGAAAGATAAACGCTAGTAATCCTTGTGTGACTGGAGATACAAAGGTTCTTCTAGAAGACGGAAGATGGGCAAGAATTGATTCAATTTTAGATAAAGAAAGCACCATACTGGCCAATACTGGGCTGATTAATAAATCAAGGATAAATGGCTCATTTGTTACAGGGGTGAAACCGGTATATTTGTTGAAGACTAAGAACGGCTATGAGTTGAAACTTACTGCAGACCATAAAGTGTTTACTGCCAATAGGGGCTTTGTTCCCGCATATGAATTGACAAAAAATGATTTTGTTCTTCTACCTGGAGTGCAGGTTGCTGAAGTGGCAAATGTGAAAGATAAAATATTTTATCAGCTTCTTGGACTTTATCTCGGAGATGGTTGCGGAGGAAATATAAGCAATACAAGAGGTGTTCAAATTACCATGGACAAAGAAAGGGAAATGCCTGTCTTAGAGAAAATTGCAGATTATGTTTCTTCAAACTACGAAAGAATTACACATAAGAATTCTTCGGCTGTTGTCCAGATTACAAATACCTCGGGAAAATTCACAATTACAAATAACAGTTTATTAAATAAAATAGGGGAATTTGTTGATTTGGCTCTTCCAGGACATAAGAAATGTGTTTCTGAAAAAATTTTCGGACTAACTCTTGGGGAACAAAAGCATATCTTACAAGGACTGTTTACTGCCGATGGAACTGTTGCAAATTATGGAGAAAAGTCTCAATATATTTCTCTTGATTCAACAAGTCTGCAAATGCTTAAGGATGTACAAATGCTTCTGCTTGGATTTGGAATAAAAAGCAAATTGTATGAAAATAGGCGGGCGGGTAAAAACAAAGCGTTGCTTCCTGATGGAAAGGGAGGAATAAAAGAATACGATGTCAAAGAAATGCATTCTCTGAGAGTGTCACGAGAAGGGAGAATCAAATTTGAGAAGTTGATAGGATTTATGCCTGAGTCGTATAAAGCTGAAAAGCTGAAAAAAATGAATGAGAGTGTTGGAACTTACAAAGACAAACCAGTAGATTCTGTTAAGTCACTGAACTATTTGGGTATAGAAAAAGTTTATGATCTTACGGAGCCTCTGACCCATACCTTTGTTGCAAATGGTATAACAATTCACAACTGTTCAGAGTATATGTTTTTGGATGATACTGCCTGTAATCTTGCTTCCATAAATTTAATGAAGTTCAGGACTAAAGATGGATTTGATGTTGAGAAGTTTAGAGAAGTTGTTAGAACTTATATCATTGTAATGGATTTAATTGTTGATGGTGCAAGTTACCCTGCTGCTAAGATTGCTGAGATGTCTCATAGATTCAGAACCTTGGGATTGGGTTATGCAAATTTGGGTGCTTTGTTGATGAGTTACGGATTGCCTTATGATTCTGATGAGGGAAGGGCAGTAGCTGCAGCAATCACTGCTATAATGGGCGGAGAGGCATATAAGACTAGTGCAAAGTTGGCTGGATTAGTTGGACCCTTTGCAGGGTACGAAGATAATAAAGAGTCTATGTTGAAGGTTATTGAAATGCAGAGAGAACATGTTAAAGATATAGATGTGGAGAAGATTCCTGGTAATTTAAGAGAATTAGTTAATGTAGCATGGGATTGTTGGAGTGACGCGTACAATATAGGAGAGAAAGAGGGGTTTAGGAATGCACAAGTAACTGTTCTTGCACCTACTGGGACAATTGCATTTATGATGGATTGTGACACTACTGGAATCGAACCAGATATCGCGCTTGTTAAATACAAAGTTCTTTCTGGAGGGGGGATGTTGAAAATAGTTAATAGGGGTGTTAAGTTGGCTTTGGAGAATTTAGGATATTCTGAAAATGAGATTAATAGTGTTATAGATTATATTGATAAGAATGATACTATTGAGGGTTCTATTGTAAAAGCAGAGCATTTACCAATTTTTGATTGCGCTTTCAAACCGGCTAATGGGACTAGGAATATTAATTACAAGGGCCATATAAGAATGATGGCTGCTGTTCAGCCGTTTATATCTGGAGCGATAAGCAAGACTGTTAACATGCCGGAAAGTTCGAGTGTTGATGAAATAATGGATGCATATATTTATGCGTGGGAGCAGGGGTTGAAGGCTGTTGCAATTTATAGGGAAAATAGCAAGAGAAGTCAGCCGTTGAATACTAAGAAGACTGAAGGGGAGAGAGTTAAAGTTGATAATCTTATTGGAAAAAGGCAGAAGGATTTGCCTCAAACCAGAAAGAGTATAACTCATAGATTTGATTTAGCAGGGCATAAAGGTTATTTGACTGTTGGGCTTTACGATGATGGAAGCCCTGGAGAAATATTTGTAACAATGGCTAAGGAAGGTTCTACTATCAGGGGATTGATGGATGCGTGGGCAAGGTCTGTTTCATTTAATTTACAGTATGGTGTTAGTGTTGATACATTGTTTAAGAGATTTAGACATCAAAAATTTGAGCCATCTGGTTTTGCAAAAAATGTTGAAGGTGGTGAATTAGACGCACGAGGAATTATAATAAGGTCTGCATCCTCTATTGTGGATTATGTTGCCCAGTTTATGTTGAATAACTTTGGAACTAGTAAGGGAAAGGTTGAGTTTGAAATTAAGCAAATGGAAAAACCTTCGGAGGAGCAAAAAGCGTTGGATGATTATGGTAATGAAGGTTTGACATGTCCGTTGTGTGGCGGGCCTGCTAAAAGAACTGGTAATTGTGAAATGGTTTGCACTTTTTGTAAGCAAACTACTAGGGGTGGGTGTGGGGAGTAATGAATTGCGAACATTCTTTTAAACATCAGGTAGGAATTGAAGTTGAAGGATTGATGTATGATATTTTTTATTGTGAGAAATGCCTTAAACATGTTAAAAAGAAAGTGTCCTAAGGACATAGAGCACATATAATTATTTATACTTTTTATTCCAATTATTCTGATGAGGGAAGTTATAAGGTATGCATCAGCAGCTGTTACTCTTGCAGGAATAATTTATTTTGCGTCTGAATCACTCAGAAGAAACATTAATATTGACAGCTCACAGCAAAGAATATTTCGAGGCGGTGCTGATATAAGAGATGTTGCAGATTATTCTGTATTTATTGCAGGGGTTTTAGGGGTTGTTGGAACCGGTCTGACATTTTTATCTTATAGAGAAAAGAAGAATATAAACAATTCACGATGAGAAACTTTTAGATAATGGGGTGACAAAAAGTTTAAAAACACTTTTTCTTAATACCTTTTATGGCTGTTAAAGATTTAAATAAAGAGAGTTTTGATGGGTTCGTTAAGAAGGGTGCTGTTGTTGACTTCTACGCTGATTGGTGTGGACCTTGCAAGATAATGAAGCCTCATTTTGAGAAAGCTTCTGAAAGCATTAAGGACGTTAAATTTGGTAAGGTAAATGTTGATGGCAATCAGGAATTAGCTCAGAGATTCCAGGTAATGAGCATACCTACGACAATCCTGTTCAAAGACGGAAAGCAAGTGGATAGACATTCTGGAGCTTTGAATGAAGATATGATTAAAGAGATGGTTGATAAGGCGTTTAAGTAATCTTATTAAAAACCGGCTTTGTTTAATAAGTAGTTCCTGTTTAAAAAGTCCTTTGAGTTAAGTTTTTATAGATTCTTTTATTGCCCTTTAAATGGATAAGGAAATAGCAAAATCAGAAGTAGAAAAAATAGTTAAAAAATTCCAATCTTATCCTAAAGAAAAACTTGATAGTATGCCTGAAGAAGATATTAAGTTTCAGTTTATAGAGCCATTGTTAGAAGCATTGGGTTGGAAAAGAGAGGAAATTTCAAAAGAATATAGGGTTTTGAAAGGTAGAGCAGATTATCTTATCAAAATAGGAAATCAAAATAAATTAGTTGTTGAAGCAAAGAAAACTAATGTTAGACTTGAAGAAAAAGAAGGAAAACAAGCTGTTTCTTATGCACACCATAAGAATATTAAATTTTCAGTTTTAACTAACTTTAAACAGATAAGAGTTTATCACGCACTATCTAATATAAAAAATATAGATAAAAATTTATTGAAGGATGATAAAGGTTATTGCGGTTAGATTGTGAAAATTTCATTAAAGATTTTGATAGATTATGGTTATTATCAAGAGAAAGTTTTGAAAAAGAAGAAATAAATAAACTTCTTGATAATGTAGATAAGAAATTAATAAAACCTATTGATAAATCTATTTTAACTGATTTGCTTCAATATAGGGAATGGTTATCTAAAGATTTGAAGAGTAAAAGAAATTATTTAGAGGATTCTCAAATTGATGAGCTTGTTCAGATTCTAATAGATAGATTAATTTTTATGCGTTCCGTTGAAGATAGAGGGTTAGAGGAAAAAGAGTTTTTATTAAAAAAGGTTGATGATGTCCAGAACGGAAGAACGGATAAAAATCTCTGGGCTTTATTGCTAATTCAATTTAAAATTTTTGATAAAGAATATAACTCTAAATTATTTGCAGAAGGATTATTAGAAAAAGAAGGATTTTTTGATGAGAAAAGTTTGATTAAAGTCATCAAAGGATTATACTATGGAACTCAAGACCATCAAGAGAGGTATATGTTTGATGAGATTCCCGTTGATTTATTGGGGAGTATTTATGAGCAGTATTTAGGAGTTGTTTTAAGAGGAACAGAAAAAAGAGTTAAGTTAGATTTAGTGAGTGGGAAAAGAAAAAAGATGGGTATCTATTACACCCCTAAATATGTTGTTGATTATATTTTAGATAATACTCTCGTAGAATACACAAAAAACAAAACTTTAGATGAGATTTTAGATATAAAAGTTATTGACCCTGCTTGTGGCTCTGGCTCTTTTCTTTTAGACGCCTTTGAAGAATTAAAGAAAATAATTGAAGAGAGGTTAAGAAATGGAGAAAGCTCAAAGAAATGGGATTCATTCAAAGACTTCAAAGGAAGATTAAGTTTAGGACAAAAGGCGACTATTTTGCTTAATTGCATTTATGGCGTTGATTTAGATGAAAAAGCAGTAGAATTAACACAGCTCAATCTTTTATTAAAAATATTAGAAGAAGAAACAAGAGAAACGAGAAGACGAATATTGCCGAATATGAAGGGCAATATTAGAAATGGAAACAGCTTAATTTCAGATTCTCGTTTTGATAAGGCGTTTAATTGGAATGCCCAATTTCCAGATGTTTTTAGAGAAGGTGGCTTTGATATTGTTATTGGGAATCCTCCATGGGTATCCGTTAAGGGAAAATAAAAAAGTGCAGAACTATCTATCGGCGAGTTAGAGTATCTTCTAAAAAAATATCCTTGTGACAAATATAGACCGAATTTATTTGAGATGTTTGTCTGGAGAGGTTTAGAACTAATCAAAAAAGAAGGATACTTTGGGTTTATTGTTCCAGACAGATTAGCAAACAACCTACAATTTAAGAATTTAAGAAAAGAAATATTAACCAATAGAACAATCAAATCCCTTTGGTTCAGACCAGAGTTTGAGGGAGTTATTAGTGATAATATGATATTTGCTATACAAAACAAAGTTCCTAACAAAAAATCAAAAATAAAAATTGCAGTATATCCCAGCACAGAATTTAAGGAAATCTCAAAAGAGGAATATCTTAAATCTGAAAATCTATCTTGGACTATAGTTGACACAGAACTTAAAAATATATTTGATAGAATAAAAGAAGAAACAGATGTTTTTGAGTTATCTGAAAAGTTTAAAACAAAAGTAGGTTTTATAGCTAAGCAAGGAAAAGTAACAGAAAATAAATCTGGCGAACAAATTAAAGTTTTTAAGGGGAGAAATATCCTCAGATATAGAATGCTGGGAAATTATTATTTTGATTTTAAAAAATCAAACCTTGCAGGAGGCACTCAGGACAAAGAAAAATTAAGCAAAAAGAATAAAGTATTTTTGCGTAAAACTGGAAATAAAATAATCTCCTCTTTTGACGGAAGTTCAACTTATCCAGAACAATCAGTATACTTTGTTTATACTAACGAAAAGAACGACAAAGGAAAATTGAAAATTCTTTGTGCAATATTAAATTCAAAATTAATGCAGAGTTATTATTGGAACTTCGCAGTAACCAATAAGGATTCTACACCACAATTAAAGAGAGTTGATTTAAACAGATTCCCAATAAAACTCCCTTCTTCAATCCAAGCCAAAAAAATCAAAGAACTCGTTGAAAGAATAATGCAATTTCACAAAGAAGGGAAATCAGAGCAGGACATTAAAAATGTTGATTATGAAATTGACCAAGAAATCTATAAACTTTATGGATTGACGAAAGAAGAGATTAAAATTATTGAGGAGAGTTTGAGATGAATATAAAATTAAAGAAGATAATTTCAGTAATTTCAGATAAGGGGAGTCTGAAATAAACTTAAATCGTCCTCACAACCTGTGGCTTCAAACTTTCAGACTTGTTTTCTTGTATAATTATGGGATTTTTTTCAAATATTCTGTTTCTTACTTTTAATTGATAATCAAGGCGAATTTCAATTGTATTATTGTCAAGTTTTGCATTAAACTTCCATCTTGGAATTTCTCTTAAATTAACTTTAGACATTCTTAAAAACTTGGACGCCTCAAAAATTTGTATTCCTACTATAAAATTCTCCTCATCAATGTCTATAACCATGTTCTGAAACTCAACAGAAAAAGCATATTCCCTTTCACTAACTTTAAAAAACAGAATATCATTTACATAATCGTAATCCATTTCTCCTTTTCCTTCCAGATGTCTTGGTTTTATAGCTTGGGTATTTGCCATTCTTCTATAAAATAAAAAGTAACTATTTTAATCTTTCTATCATTAAAAGCAACTATCATTTTAAAATTTTTACCTCTATATTTGTAAAATACAGCATAATTTTCATTATATTGAAAACCTACTAAAAATGGCTTTTCTTGAAGCAATATATTTCTTAATTCATCACAAGTATAGATTTTCCTTTGTTTTTTACTTAATCTAAAAAAGGTGTGATGAGTACATTCAATCTATTCTCTTTTGTACTTTTTGATGAGATTTATGAACCCTTCAATTTCCACTCTCTTTTTAATTCTGGTTTCTTCAAACATACTCATCTTAAGAATAGAATGTATAAAAACATTGTTTTTCTTATTAAATAATAAAGATAACACTTAAAATCAAAGAACTCGTTGAAAGAATAGTGCAATTCTATAAAAAAGGAAAATCAGAACAACAGATTAAAAATGTTGATTATGAAATTGATGAAGAAATCTATAAATTATATGGAATAACAAAAGCAGAACAAGAGATTATAGAGAACTCTTAATTTTATTAATCTTGTTCCATTTCAGAGGGATTTATTTCTACTACTGCTTCTAAATCTTTTAATTTCTTAAAAATAGAAATTAAATTATCTTCAGTTATCTGTTTTGACCTACTACTTAATTCTCCAGTTGCAGAAATTATTAAATCAATAACTTCATCTCCACTAATTGATAAAGAATCTATTTTTAAATTAACAATCGAATTAAAGTTATTATCATTAAATTTTGTGTTATAATTCAAGAAATAAACGAATTGGGGTAAAGACAGAATTTAATCTTGAACAGACAAGAGAAATTTCTGTTTAAAAAGTATGGGCTAAAAAGGACTTATTAAACAATGCTTTAAAAACCTTAAGCTTTAAAAATCAATTAATTCTATTTATTGTGTGGCTCCGTAGCTCAGTTTGGTCAGAGCACTGGCCTTTTAAGCCAGGTGTCGAGGGTTCAAATCCCTTCGGGGCCATTTGGGATTTGAACATCCTGTGGAGCAAAGCTCCCCAGTCCCTGAAGCTCAGGAGTTCACTTCAGGAATCCCTTCGGGGCCATTTGGGATTTTTTGTAGAAAGCTTTATAAAGGCATATTTACAACATCATTTGTTATCGCTTAGTCATTAAAGCAAATTTGCCCAATGCATATCTTACAGCCAAAACACATAAAATTGAAGCCAGAAGAGGTAAGGAAGTTAACTAAAAATCTCAACATTTCAGTTTCTCAATTACCAAAGATAAAAATCGATGACAAAGGTCTTCCTGAGAATTGTGAAAGGGGCGATGTTGTTAAGATTGAAAGAAAATTTGGCGATAAAATAAGGGGGTATTTTAGGGTTGTTGTATGATGGCAAATAAAAAACATCTATTAGTTGAAAAATATCTTGAAGAACATTCCTTAGTTGAGTCTAATATTAGGTCTTTCAACGATTTCATTGGGAATAGGATGCAACAGATTGTTAAGGAAATTAATGATAATATTAATAACGAAGATGTGGAAATTAAGCTTGGAAAAATAAGATTAGAAAAACCGAATGTTATTGAAGCTGATGGAAGTGTCACTAAAATAACTCCTACCGAAGCTCGATTGAGAACTATAACCTATTCTGCTCCAGTTTATGTTGAATTAAATGTTAATTATGGTGAACAGTCAGATAGTGCAGAAGTTGAGATAGGCAGAATCCCTATTATTGTTAGAAGCGCTGCATGTAATACTAGTGGAATGAGTAAAGATGAATTAAGGGACAACTATATGGATCCGTTAGATCCTGGTGGATATTTCATAATAAATGGGAATGAGAGAATTATGATAATGACTGAGGATTTAGCCCCAAACCAGCCATTTATCGAATATGGAAGGCTTGGTTTAACATCCAGATTATTTTCACAAAGAGGGCCTTATAGGATTCCAACAACTATTTCTGAGACAAACGAAGGTATTTTAGAAGTAACATTTAGCAGATTGAGAAATATTCCTGCGATTGTTTTAATTAAGGCTCTTGGGATGACTAATGAATCAGAAATCGCTAAGAATATTGATGTTGAGGATAATTGTGTTATTGTAAACTTTTATGAGTATGCCAGTATTCAGAGCACGGAAGATGCCTTAATGTTTATAGCTGAAAAGTCTGGAATTCAAGGTACAAAGAAAGAGATTCTGGATAGGGTAAAGCAGAGAATTGACTCATTTTTCCTTCCTCACATCGGATTGGAAAAGAACAATAGAACTGAGAAGGCGTTAACATTATGTAAATTGTTGAAACAATATTTGAAGGCAAAGGATGATGATAATATAAGAACAGACAAGGACCATTATGCAAACAAAAGGGTTAAGCTTTCAGGAGATTTGCTTGCTGACTTATTTAGAGTTAACTTGAACATTCTTATTAAAGATATACAATACTCATTGCAGAAAGTTGTCAAAAGAAAGAAATTCTATTCGATAAAAACAATAGCTAAGAGTACTTTATTCAGTCATAGAATTGAGAGTGCGATTGCAACAGGTAGTTGGATTGGTGAAAGAACCGGAGTTACGCAAAATATGCAGAAAAGTAACTATCTTGATATGTTGAGTCATTTGCAAAGAGTTTCTTCTACACTGCCAGGTGAGCAAGGAAATCTGAAGGCAAGAACATTACATCCGACACATTATGGAAGATTCTGCCCTACTGAAACCCCAGAGGGTACTGAAATTGGTTTAAGAAAAAATCTTTCTATACTGGCTAGAATATCCATTGCAATCGAGTTTGATGAGAATAGCTCCTTAAAGAAGTTTAAGGATGCTGGATTGAACGAGGATGGCGAGTTTGATGTGTTCTTTAATGGTAGATATATTGGTGCTGTTAAAAACAATAAGGATTTTGTTGCCGAAGTTAGAAAATTAAGGAGAAAGGGTGGATTACCCGGTGATTTGAGTGTTAGAAGTTTTGGAACTGCGGGAGAAGTAGTTATATCGACTGAAATTGGAAGGGTTCTCAGGCCATTGATTGTGGTTGAAGATGGAAAAAGTAAATTGACTGAGGAAGTTGAAAAAGAACTAGAAGAAGGAGAATCAACTTGGCAGGATTTGATTGACAGAGGGATTATTGAATATGTTGATGCATCAGAAGAGGAAGATGCCTTGGTCGCTCTTGAAAAAGATGACATTACTGAAAAAAGTACACATCTTGAAGTTGACATAATCGATATTTTTGGGTTAATCACTGGATTGGTTCCGTTCTGTAACCACGACCAATCATCCAGATTGAACAAGGGAAGCAAGACGTTGAAGCAAAGTCTTGGTATCTATGCAGCTAATTATTTGACTAGATTAGATACAGATGTTTCCATTCTTCATTATCCTCAAAAGCCTATTGTTAGGAGTTTTATTTATGATACTCTTGATATTTATCCAGCGGGCCAGAATCTTGTTGTTGCTGTAATGCCTTATGAGGGTTATAATGTTGAGGACGCCATTGTTCTGAATAAGGCGAGTGTTGATAGAGGTATGGGGAGGAGTACTTACTTTAGACCTTACAAGTCTACTGAACGGCATTATGCTGGTGGGTTGAAGGATGAAATAGTAGTGCCAGACAAAGATGTTTCGGGATATAGAACGGAGGAGTCCTATAAATATTTGGAAGATGACGGTATTGCGTTTGTTGAAGCAGCCGTTAACTCAGGAGATGTTATTATTGGTAAAACTACACCTCCAAAATTCTTGTCTGAGGCTAAGGATATCAGTTTGCAGTCTAAGAAGGAAGGAAGCACACCAGTTAGACAAGAGGAAAGTGGAACGGTTGATGCTGTTTTCGTTACCGTTGATGGTGAAGGTAATAAGATTGCCCAGGTTAGACTTAGGGACTTGAGAATTCCGGAACCCGGAGACAAGTATTCTGCTCCGCACGGACAAAAGGGAGTTATAGGAATGATTGCTAAATCTGAAGATATTCCATTTACTGCATCGGGTATAAGGCCTGATTTGATATTTAATCCCCACAACATTCCAGGTAGAAAGAGTATAGGTTATTTGATTGAACTTCTTGCCGGAAAGACAGGCGCATTGACAGGAAAAATAATTGATGGTACTGCTTTCTGTGGGGATAAAGTTGATTATTTTGAGGAACAACTTAGGAGATTAGGATTCAGTTACGATGGAAAAGAAGTTATGTACAATGGTATCACTGGAAGGAGAATGGATGTCAGAATTTACATCGGAAATATGTATTATTTGAAACTTAAGTATATGGTGAATAATAGAATTCATGCCAGGGCTTCAGGAAAAGTTGCATTGCTTACAAGACAGCCTATAGAGGGAAGAGCAAGAGGAGGAGCATTAAGGTTGGGAGAAATGGAGCAACAAGCCTTAGTAGGGCATGGAGCATCCTTGCTATTGAAAGAAAGATATGACTCTGATAAGACTACAATGTATCTTTGTACTAAGTGTGGTGGCGTAGGTTATGAAGATGTAATAAGGAATAAGATTGTATGTTCAAACTGTGGCGGAATAGAAGCATTTCCTGTTGAAGTCTCATATGCATTCAAATTGTTAGTAGACGAGTTGCTTGGATTGCACATATCAACTTCATTCGAATTAAAAAATAAATTTGACAAATGAAAGAAGAATATATAAGAAAACAAGTTAGGGCGTTGGCATTCAGTTTAGTCAGTCCTGAGAGAGTTAAGAGAATAAGCTCTGCAAAAATAGTTACGCCTGAACTTTATGATATTGATGGATTTCCTGTTGATGGTGGTTTAATGGATTTGAGGCTTGGAGCAATAGATCCTGGCGTTAAGTGCAGAACGTGTGGAAAAAGAGTTAAGGAATGTCCTGGACACCCCGGACATATAGAATTGGCCAGACCTGTACTTCATATTAAATATGTCCCATTAGTTGAATTGTTCTTAAGGAGCTTCTGTCATAATTGTGGGAAGTTGTTGCTTTCTGACGAAAAAATTAAGGGAATGAATCTAGTTGACAGATCTAAGAAGGCCAGAGACAAGAAACAATGCCCTCATTGTAGTTATACTCAGGAAAAAGTCAGACTTGAGAAGCCTAGCTCATTTATGATGGGTAAAAGAAGGATATTCCCGACGGAAATCAGAGATCACCTTGTTAAGATAACTGATGAAGAAATGAAGAAGATTGGAGTTAATCCGAGAACATGTAGGCCTGAATGGGCCATATTAAGCCAGCTTCTTGTTCCTAGTGTTACTGTTCGAACATCCATTACCTTGGAGTCTGGAGAAAGAAGCGAAGATGATTTAACGCATAAGTTATCTGATATAATTAGAAGTAACCAAAGGCTTTGGGAAAACCTAAACGCTGGTGCTCCGGAAGTTATTATAGAAGATTTGTGGGATTTGCTTCAGTATCATATAACAACATTCTTTGATAATAATATAACAAGAATTCCTCCTGCAAGACATAGGAGTGGACAGCCTTTAAAAACAATTACTGAAAGAATTAAAGGAAAAGAAGGAAGAATCAGAAAGAACCTTGCAGGAAAAAGAGTTAATTTCTCCTCGAGAACTGTTATATCTCCTGATCCGTATTTAGCAATTAATGAGGTCGGGATTCCTTATGAAATAGCCAGGATATTAACCGTTCCTGAACCTGTTACCTCAGAAAATTTTGAACAATTAAAGAAATTAATAAGGAAGGGACAGGAACATCCTGGTGCAAATTATGTTATCAGACCTGATGGAAGAAAGAAAAGAGTAAGTGAAGAATTGAAAGAAGAGTTATGTAATGAAATTCAGCCAGGATACTTGGTTGAAAGACATATTCAAGACGGAGATATTGTGTTATTCAATAGGCATCCTAGTTTGCACAAGCAAAGCTTGATGGCTCATTATGTTAAAGTTTTGCCTGACAGAACATTTAAGTTGCATCCTGCGGCGGCTGCACCTTATAATGCAGACTTTGACGGAGACGAAATGAACATTCATTCACCTCAGACCGAAGAGGCAAGAGCAGAATCTAAAATATTGCTTGATATTAATAATAATATTATATCGTCTAAAAATAATACAAATCTTGTTGGATGCATTGCAGATGCAGTTACTGGAAATTATCTGATTGGACAAGAGATGTTTGATAAAGCTGAAGCAGATCAATTGTTGTTTTCTGTTGGAATAATCAATAATTCTAAGACAAAGAGTGTTGCAGGAGCTGATTTATTTTCCCAAATTCTTCCTAAAGAAGCAAATCTTAAAGTTCCTCGGGAGATTTTAGGAGACAATTCATTTGGTGTTGAAGGTGGAGAAATGGTCAAGGCCATTGACAAAGCCATGGGGAAAAAAGAAGCTGTTGAAGCAATAGCCAGAGCATTTAAGCTTGGAACAACATATTTGACAAGCAGAGGCTATACATTATCATTGCATGATGTTAATGTTTCTGATAAAGTTAAAGAAGAAACTCTAAAACTTATTGATGACGCAAAAGCAAAAACCCAAAAAGCAATAAGAGATAAGAAAGATGGAACATTGCCTTTGATCCCAGGAAAGAATGCTGAAGAGTCTATGGAAGTTAAGATTTCTCAGATTTTGAATGAAGTTAGTTCAAAGGCAGGAGATGTTGTTAAAGCAACGTTGCCTACAGATAGCAATGTTTACAAGATGATTAAACCGGGTGCTGCAGGTAATATGATGGCAGTTACACAAATTGGGTGTAGTGTGGGTCAGCAATCGTTGTGGAATAAGAGAATTGACATAGGTTATACAGGGAGAACACTTTCATTCTTTGAGAAGAATGATTTGGGAAGCGAAGCTAGAGGATTCATCAAGTCATCATACTTCGGGGGATTAAAGCCTACAGAATTTTTCTTTGGGGCAATGACTGGAAGAGATGGTCTGATGGATACTGCATTAAGAACACCTAAATCCGGTTATTTGTATAGGAGATTGGTTTCTGCATTACAGGACTTAAAGGTTGAATACGATGGAACTGTAAGGGATGCTTCTGAAAATATCATTCAGTTTGAGGCTGGTGGAGATGGTATTGATGTTGCTGGAATACACCTTAATTCTAAAGTTCCTCCTGGTGAGGCAATTGGGGTTATTACAGCACAAAGTTTTGGTGAAGCATCTACGCAAATGGTTCTAAACGTTTTCCATTCCGCAGGTGTTGCGGAAATGCAAGTTACACAAGGTCTTCCAAGGTTGATTGAAATATTTGATGCAAGAAAGAACCCTTCTACTCCACTAATGGAAATATATCTTGATAGAGAAAATAATAATGAGAAGGATGCTAAAGTAATTGCTGAAAAAATTAAAGAAGTTACACTTGAAGAGATAGCCAGAAAAATTAAGATTGACTTTACAGGAAACAAGATTGAAATTGATTTGGACAACCAATCATTAAGAAGTGTTCATGTTGGGATACAGAAGATTGTTGACAGGCTTGTGGAAAAAGGTTATGAAGCAAAAGCAAGAGATATGAAAATTGTTTTGAAAGTTGCAGATTTGGATTTCAAGGGGTTGTATAAATTTAAGGAAAAGTTGAAGAAAACAATTATTTCAGGCGTTAAGGGAATTTCACAAGTTATTGTTGCTAAAAGAGGAAGCGATTATGTTGTTCTGACTGCTGGTTCTAATCTTAAAGATGTTATGGAGATAAAAGGCATTAATCCTGATAAGATTACCACCAACGACATCCATGAAACTGCAGAAGTCTTTGGTATAGAGTCTGCTAGGGAGGCTATTATTGTGGAAATAGATAAGGTTCTGGAAGGACAAGGTCTTGACATTAATGAAAGGCATTTGGATTTAATTGCAGATGCTATGACATCTAATGGCGTGGTTAGGGGTGTTACAAGGATGGGAATTATTTCTCATAAATCTAGCATTTTTGCGAGAGCGGCATTTGAGACTCCAGACAAACAATTTATCAACGCAACGATACAGGGTGCAAGAGATGAGTTATCGTCTGTAATTGAAAACATAATGTTGAATCAGCCTGTGCCTGTTGGAACTGGATTGCCTGGTTTGTTAGTAAAAGTTACAGGCCCCTTAGTTAACAAGAAGTTGGAAAAAAAGAAATGATAGATTCTCTTTAACGTTGGAAAATTATTAAACATAAGTTTATAAACTTGATAAATAAAGAAATTTTAAGATGGTGATAGAACTGAAGAAGTCTATTAACAATGGGAAGGTTTATTTTGGTGTCAAGCAAATGGTGAAGAATTCTAAAAAGATAGATTTGGTTTTTGTTCCCAGTGATGTCAGACAAGAAACTCTTGAAGTTTTGAGAAAAAATAAGATGGATTTTGATGTTCTAGATGTTTCAAAAGAGGAAGCTGCACAGAAGCTGGAGTTGGATTTCCTTTGTGAGGTTTTTAGTTTGGGAAAATAAGATGGGCGGAACAATAACAATGCAGAAGATGAGGTATATTAATTCTCTTAATAGGATTTCTAATGTTAGAACAAGTGATTGCTTTGTATATAATAACATAATCTTTTTTGCTGTGCCTAAAGCCTTTGTCTCAAAGGCAATTGGTCTCGGTGCTAAAAATATCAAAGAGCTTCAGATGAGATTTGGGAAGAGAGTTAAGATAATTCCTTTGACTGAAGATGTTGAAAAATTTATCAAAAGTATTGTGAACCCTGTTGAGTTTAAAAGTTTGGAAGCTAAAGAGGATTGCTATATTCTTACTGCGGGTGGGAGGAATAAGGCAGCATTGTTAGGACGAAATAAGAGAAGATTAATTGAATTGAATAAAATCGTTGAGGATTTCTTTGGAAAACCGTTAAAGATTGTTTAGATAGTTTTAAATTTAGTCTGGTTTATGAAATGCTATTCAGAAAATGAGCAAAATAAGAGGGGATATAAATTAGAAAGGTAAATTTACTATGTTGTTATGATATTTAGATTGGGCAAGATAAGCTAGAGATATTAATGGATAGTTGTGTTGGTTGTAATATTCCAATTGAACCATCTCAAGAAGAGGAACATGAGCAGGAAAGAAATGAAAGTGATAGGAATATTCTTGACAATATTGGGTATTGGTCTGCTGGAAGTATGGATGTGTATGCTTAGAAGACTATAGCAATGTCACAATTTTCTGATATCCAAATTAAATATTGCCCTGAACAATAGTTTTGATTTTCTATGGCTATTGGAGGCATGCAATCCAATATTTCTTGTTCTGGGCAAGTAAATTCCTCAGAAGGATTTTGTAAATCCACTATTTGGTTTTCAAGAGTTGAGATTCTAGCATCTTTTTGTTGCAAATCTAATTCTAATTCTTCAATTTTCTCTTTATCGCTTCCAAAGGAAAGACCAAATGAGAATCCGATGATAAGCGCAATAATTATTATTGCAGCAGATATTATTAAACCTCCACGTTTGTTCATATAATTAGTTATTAGGTGTTATTATAAATTTATGCTGTTATTAGTGCTCTTTTATAATGACAGCAAGATTTAAATATATTGAAAACCTGTATAGTTATACTCAGAAGTGCAGTAAGCGGTCTGACTGAGAGGGTTTTTTCTAGAGTTCGTGCTGGTTCACTTGGTTTAAGTATTGGATTAGCTGGATTGACCGCTGGATGTGAGATGACTGATGGGGAACTCTTGGGGCTTGCTGCACGTACGGTTGCTCCAGAGATTGATGATTCTAGAGTTGGAAGAGCTGTCGATATTGGCGGACAAACATTGATAAATAGTGAACAAGCTAAAAAAGGCAGAACTCGGGTTGATGTGTATAATAATGGAAATGGCAATTATGCCCAAAAAAAAGAAGTGAAACCTAATTGGACTGGCAAATCGATTCGGGATTATTCTAATACTGGTGCCGCTGATCCATCCAATGGATATGAGTATGGGTGGGGTACATTCCAGATTTATGATGGGGGTATCCAATTTATCTCTGAGAAGAACAGTTTCTTTTCTTATCCATATGGTAACATCTCTGAAATACATGTTAAAGAGGGTGGGTGGTTGGACTCTAGTGATATGATTAGGTTTGTTGCAAAGGGGGGCGATGGTGGTTGGAAGACATATAAGGCAAATGTTTTCTTCGAGAAAAGTTTTGATGCTACTGCACTTGGTAAGTGGATTCATAGCAGAGCGACAAACTCTAAATTGAACTTTGAATAAGACACCAAGAATATTTATAAATAAGCATTCTCTTGTTAGTACATGTCGGAAAAGAGGAATTTAGCTATTAGAAG
>PFOR01000007.1 GCA_002792635.1 Candidatus Pacearchaeota archaeon CG_4_10_14_0_2_um_filter_35_33
ACAAAATTCCATCTTAAAATTATTCGTTTTTACTATGGAAACAAGTTTATTAATGTTTCGCTACCTGCAAAAACCTCTTTGTTCAGCAGGTCTGCTCCCTTCAAAGAAAATCAGTTTTATCCAACCAAGCCCAGGAATTTTAGCAATGCCCTTTCCTAAAACATTGCTGGGATAAATATTCCTCTCAGCAGCTAACTGGCCAAAATTATTATCTCCTTTAGTCTCGAAAGCAGTCTCGTTCTTCTCGACAATTCTATGAATTAAAGGATTATTAAAACCAGCCTCAAAAACAATAATATCTCCTAATTCTCTATCTCCTCGATTCCACAAAAGAATAATATCTCCCTTATCCAGACCATTCTTAAAACTATAATCCTGAAAGTCTTCTTTAGTAATATTCTGTCTTTCATACCATAATTCATTTTCTGCCCACCAATCATCAACATGCACTCCGATACCAACTTTCAATAGCCCTCTTGCGATTCCCCCATCGTTCCAAGAAGGAGTTGCGTGTGTAACCACTTCATCTATAGATAAATTAATTGGAAATGTCGGTTTCCCGCCTAACTCAAGAACCTTATCATCAACCTTATCAGCAATTTCTAGAAACTTCATCCCTGGCTTGATAATGGATTTCGCATAACTAACAACCTCAGCAGCAATTTTTCCTGCCTGCTTTATTTTTCCTTCATTCATATTAACCCTAAGAAAGACTATTTTTAAGATAAACCTTTCAAAAATTCTTATTTTATCTAACTTCTCAATAGTAACAAAAGCAAAGGTTTAAAAATCCACAATAATGCTAGTCATTATGAGTAAAATAAAAAGTAGTCTTAAAATTCAGAGAATAAAAAGAGATCAAGAACTCGGAAGTCTTGTGCAGATTAGTTACGACCCTAATCAGCCAGTAGTTCATTTATGGACAAAAGATATTAATAGCATAAGGGCTGCTTATGCAGAAATGCTAAATGTCAAAGACCAAAAAAAAATAGGGGACAGAGAATACATGCATTTCCTTTACAATATGAAAAAAGCAGGTTTTGATGAATTTGCCTTTGATGATGAAAGAGCAATTAATGGGCTTGTCGCCACTAGAGAAGCGATTAGGAATAAAAGATGAGAGATACTTATAAATTTCCTGTAAAATTAGCAAGAGCCAGAATCTCCTATAAAGAACCTGGAGAGTCTAATTACAGACTTCCATCGCATCAAAGGTTGGCTGAAATAGAAAGAGAACTTATAATGATTCTCAAAGATGAAAAGTTCATGGAAGAAATAAATGAAGAAATAAGGAGAGATGCCTGATAAGAAACGAAATTATTTCAAGGTTGCTTGAGCATCCAAAAGTTCAAATACATAAAAACTTTTTGAGAGAAAATTTATGCAGAGAAAGATTTCTTAGATGCTGTTAAATATATAATAAAGAAAAGCAAGCTATTCTATCTTCAGCAATTTTCTCAACTTACTCTCATCAAAGCCAACGATTATTTCTCCACCAACATCAATAACAGGTACTCCCTGTTGCCCTGATTTCTTTATCATCTCCTGAGCAGCTTTCTGATCTTCACCAACATTTTTATTAGTAAACTTGACTTTATGTTCTTTCATAAATTCTTTTGCTTTATGGCACCATGGACATGAAACCGTGCTGTATATTATTACTTTCATGTTCTAATTAAAAAAATATTCTTTATAAATTTTCAGTGAACTAAGTTAACCTCCTTTTTAGCTTATTCATTTCTCTTTTTTCTATGAGGTATTTCAGGAATGCAGGAAGAAAACCAGTTATAACAAAATTTCCTAAATCAAGTATGCCGATATATTTTCCAAGACTAACCACCAAGGGTGTTTTTTTGCCCTGATATGGCATAAGATTGTTTTTATCCTCCATGGCGGTTATATTTTTAACAACAACCTTTGCCTGTCTTTCAGCATTCTGGGCTGTTTTTTCTTCTAACCTATCAGTAATGTCGCCAGCCGCGAAAATATTCTTCGCTCCAATTAACTGCAGATGCTCGTTTACTATAATTTGAGCTTTTTCATTTAAACTTTTGGAGAAATTAGGTCTGATAAATTCATAATTGGGTGTAATTCCCGTACAAAGAAAAACCATGTCTGGCTTTAATTTATTTCCTTTATCTGTTAAAAAGAAATTCTCTTCCTTTTTGATAACTCTCTCGCCATAAATTATTTTTACCCCTTTCTTTTTCAAGAAGCGTTCTGTATGTTTGATAGCTTTCTCATGATTTCTTTCAATTAATTTTTCTTTTGAATGAACTATCTTTATTTTTTTATCCCTGTAATGCGTACATATCTCTGCGGCCAACTCAACACCAACCAACCCCCCACCAACTATAAGAATCTCCTTTGCCTTACGCAAATCATTATAACATTCTCTAAGATTTTCGGCTCTTGTTACCTTAATTATATCTTTCTCTTTAAATGGAGCATTATAACTTGATCCGGAACAAATAACCAAATAATCAAAATGAATTTGTTTATTATCCTCAAGAGTTACATAATCCTTGGTTATCGTTTTGACACATCCAACAATTATTTTTGCTTTCTTGAGATAATGCGTATGTAGAAGTTGTATTTTTTTAATATGTTCGGGCTCAACAATTGTCCTCAAAATTCCTGGAGTAAATTCAAAATAATCTTTAGAATCTATTAAAGTGACATTAAATTTATCTTCTAACTCTCTTGCAATGTGTGAGCCTGCGAAACCCCCACCTATAACAACTATCTCTTTCATATTAAAAATCAAAAAGTTTTTATGTATTTGAACTTTTGGATGCTCAAGCAACCTTGAAATAAAAAAGAAAAATAAATTTTTTAACGAACCTCGCTTACCGCCAATTCTCCAGGACCTGTCCATGCTAAACTAATTAAAGCAGCAATTGATATGTAATGGAAGAATGCTGTAGCAGAACTAATTCCTTCATTGGGAATAGTCACGGTCAAAACAGCCACTACCAATATAATAGCAAGAGGCCATGCAGTATATTTGACTTTGTATCCAACAAGTATTAATGCTCCGAAGATTAATTCAGAAAGCAATAACAGCCATCCAAAAAAAGTCGCTGCCGGAAATCCAATATTTCCTAACATGCCAATTATTCCAGAAGGATTTTTAAGTTTGCTGAAACCCATTATTACAAACAACAAACCAACAGTCATCCTTATTAAGGTATGTCCATACATGTGATATTGCGAGCGTGCATCATCGTGTTTTGCGTGTCTTTCTTTCATCTTATTTTCCCCCTTTCATCTATTTTACCAAATACAGCAAAAAATCTCAGACAACATATTTAAAGTTTTAGTAAACTCTGTTAATGGTTCATTAGGTTCGCTCAGTTAACTAAAGATATATAAAGTCTATTTTATTTAACTTATTATGGAAGAAAAAGACAACAAGGGTATTGATGTAAATGTAATAGAAAAACATTTCAGAGAAATTTTGGATAAGGGCTTAAAGATTGATATTAAAGACCCTAACTTTATTGAAACCCCAAAAAGAGTAGCAAGAGCTTACAAAGAGATTTTTGCTGGTTTGAATCATACAGAAGAAGAAATAAAAAATATTTTCAAAAAATGTTTTCCAACTAATTATAAGGGCATAGTATTTGAAAAAAAAATAACTGTTTTTTCAATGTGTCCTCACCATTTCCTTCCTATTAGATATGATGTTTCAGTTGGGTATATCCCTGATGGCTGTGGGCTTGGTTTGAGCAAATTAGTTAGAATAATTGAACTATTAGCAAAAAGACCTGAATTGCAGGAAACATTTACTCAAGAAATCGTCGAGTTAATTGAAAAGCATATGCATACCTTGGGAGCAATCTGTATGGTAAAGGGAGAGCATTACTGTATGCAAATGCGAGGGGTAAAACAAAAAGATGTTTCAACGATAACAAGTGCAGCCAATGGTGTTTTCTTGAATAAACCAGAGATGGAATTAAAATTTTATGAATCAATAAGGAGCAGTTAAAATGTTGAAAAACAAGGTCGCAATTATAACAGGAGGAAGTGAGGGCATTGGTTTTGGAATAGCTTCTGCTTTGGCATCTCAAGGAACTCATGTTTACCTGGTTGCAAGAACAGAAGAAAAGTTAAAAAAAGCAAAGAATGAAATCATAGGGCGGGGCGGGAAAGCCGAAATTAGACCTGCCGATATTACAGATATTGAATCTATGAAAGAGATTATCGAGAATGTTTATAAAGACAATGGTCATTTAGATATATTTGTTAATAATGCAGGGGCATGGAAAAGTCAATCTCTTGACACACCATTTGCAGATATTTGGAAACTTGTAGAGTTTAACATGAAAGCACCTTTTGAATTGACTCATTATTTAGCTAGCAGATTTAGAAGCGAAAAACACAATACCCTAAAAGTATTAACTGTCGTTTCTCAGGCAGCACTTCAGGTTATGGACAGTGGTCTCGGCTACGGACCTGCGAAGATGGGGCTAGTTGCAGAACTATTCCATTTAGAAAATGAATTGAGACGGAAAAAAATAGAAAATATTAAGTTTTATAGATTATATCCAAACACAGTTGCCACAGAAAAGATGATGGATGCAATTAGAAATAATCAAGTTCAAAATCCTGTTAATTTGGAATCTGTCGTTGATGTCGCAATAGATTTACTTTCCGATAAAACGCCAACGAGAGACATTAGAATTGGTTATTATCCTAGAAACGGAATTGTCAGAACATATCTCCCTTCAAACCCTGATGATTTTTATCATCAAACAAAAACAACTGAGGAAGTTGTAGATTCAAGTTTCACTCCAAAAGATTTATTAAAATAAACCTTAAAGAATAAAATGAAATTTACTAGACGATTTAAATTTGATGCGTCTCACACTCTTCCGCAAGAATTTGGTGTGAAAGAAACCAGGATGCACGGACATACTTATAAGATTGAAATAACAATTAATTGTCCAGTTATTAATGGGAGAGCAATAGACCTTGATAAACTTAAAAAAACAGTTCAAGAAGAAGTTATAGACAAACTAGATCATAATCATTTAAATGATTATTTCGAGGTTCCAAGTGCTGAGAACATAGCCGTTTGGATATGGAATCAATTAAAAGAAAAACTACAAGATATTTATGAGGTAAAATTATATGAAACAGAAAACCATTGGGTAACTTATGGAGGAGAATAAAACTTTCCGCATCCACACTAATCACAATTATTTTTAATTAGGAAATCCTCCCCTAAAAGCAAATTCTTTAACATGTTTTCTCTCACTTGGCTTCTCTGACTTCTGTATTCTTTCATGTAAGTCCTCAACATTTCCCTGTGTTCCTACGGCAAGCATTGCTTCAACATTGTAATCATCTGGAACGTTTAAGATTTTTCTTGCTTTTTCATAATCAAAACCAGCCAGACCATGAGCAATAAAGTTTTTCATTCTTGCCTGCAAAGCCAAGGACATCCATGCAGAACCAGTGTCAAAACTATGTGTAACATTCGGTTTATTCTCATCGTTTGTTTTTTTAGAGAGGGCAACTATTAATGCTCCAGCGTCTTTCGTCCACATTTGATTAAATTCCCCCAATAAACTAAAAAAATTACTCCAATTTTCATCACCATTAATTGCATATAAAAATCTCCATGGTTGAACATTAAACGAGCTTGGCGCCCACCGAGCTGCCTCAAATAAGGACATCAAATCATTTTCAGTAAAATCTCTTTTACTAATGGCTCTTGGACTCCATCTTTTGATAAAAATTCCATCTACATCGTGTTCAGATTTTCTTTCATTTTTAATATTATATGGTCTTGTCATATTGTTCCTAACTAAACATCTTTTATAAATGTTTAGTGAACCTTGTTAACTTTTTCCTTAACAGAGTTTACGGACATTAAAAAATAAGAAATGATTAATTTATCTGGAGGTGCAGAATGGACAAGATAAAAAAGTTCTTGCGTGTTTGAACTTTTGGATGCTCAAGGTTGCATTCATCCATACAGTAAAGTGCATGGTTTTCTGCATCGGCAACCTTGACATAAAAATTTGCGAAGGATATTCGAACGCAGAAGCAACAAAATGCTGCAAAAAATACAATGGGTGTTACTATGATGAACGCATAAGATTACATTATGCAGAAGGACATATGAAAAAACATTTGAAAAAGTTAAGAATGTATAATTCTAATCTACCTTAACTGCATGTTTAATTATCTCAAGATTACAGCCTTTATGAGCATTACAGAAATCCTCGCATTTTTGTGCTAATTGTTCCTCTTTGTAAAAAAATCCACATATTGTACACTTAAAATAATTTTTACCTTTAACAGTTTTTTCTTCAACCATTTTAATCACACTACTACTTCTGGGACTTTAACCTCTTTGCAGTTATGCAGTTCTCCATCAATCATCTCCCCACATATTTCACAATGTAACCTTTTCTTTTTTATAACCTCTAATACTCTCAATATTTCTTTTGTTACATTGCTTTTATTTTTTACAATTCGATTACAAGAAACTTTTACTTCTTCTAAAGCTTTTGGATGCATCTTTATCCTTTCAACTCTTTTCCCAGCAATATACTGTGAAATCGCAGCTTTAGTCAAGCCCATCATTAAAGCAATGTTATCATAACTAATTTTGTGTTCCCTAGAAAAACACATAGCCATTTCCCTTCTTATTGCTGGAATAATATACCAGACCTCTATTTCTTGTGGTAGTGTATGCATATTATTAGATAGAATAGAACAATTATAAAGTTATTGTTGTAAACAGAGTTCACAGATAATTTATAACCTGCTTTAAGATTGAAGAGGGATGAACAAAAGAAAATTAGACTGGATTAAGTTTATATCACTAATGTTAATTATAGTCGTTATACTGATTCTTATTCGGGTGTTTGAAGCTGGAAGATTTTTATCCCCCTCACTTCTAAGAGAAACAATAACCGGGTATGGTGTCGCGGCACCCATTATTTTTATCATCATTTATATTTTAGCTACATTGTTCTTCCTCCCAGGCACACCCTTAACTATCTCAAGTGGCCTGATATTTGGCAGTTTTTTAGGAACTGTTTACACAGTTATTGGTGCGACTATCGGAGCTACACTTTCTTTTATCATCTCGCGCTATTTAGGAAAATCATTTGTGGAAAAAATTCTAAAAAACAAATATAAAAAATTATATTCATACGATAAAAAAATAGAGGAAAACGGGCTTTTAGTCGTGCTTTTCTTACGGCTTGTTCCGTTATTTCCTTTCAATGGACTTAATTTTGCATTGGGGTTAACTAAACTAAAAAAAAGAGATTTTATCATTGGAACAGCTTTTGGAATAATACCCGGTAGTTTTGTGCTAGCATTTTTCGGAAATTCCTTGGCAGAATTAAATATTATGAAAATAGTTATAGCAGTATTATTATTTGTCTTGTTGGCATTCACGCCAATTTTATACAAAAAATTCAAAAAAAGGTGAATCTTAGCTCTTCTTTAGTGCCAAATACAAAATATATGAAACAAAAGATATTCCAACCAAAATTAAAATAATTGAAAGGTAGGGTTGAATCAAAAAGCCGAAGAAACTAAGAAGAAAAACTATCGGCATCATCCCTATGAAAGTAATAAGAGCAAATGTAAGCACATTCAGGCTTGTTAATCCAGCAGCATAACTTACAATGTCAAACGAAACATGAGGCATCAATCTTGTGATGAGAATTATCTTAGCGATATTTCTTTCTTTTTTGCCTTTTATTTTCTGATAAAATTTATTTCTCTCTAATCTTTTAGATATGTAATCTCCTAAGAAAAACCTTGCGATAAGAAATGCTAAAACTGCTCCAATAGTTGCTCCGATTAGAGTATACAACATCCCAAGAAAAGGGCCAAAAAATATTCCTCCAATAATCGCCAAGGGCGAGGAAGGAATAGGTGAGATAAGAATTGCAAGAATCATCAAAATAATGTATACAAATGGAGCAACATTCCCGGAACTTTCTATTATTCTCTCCACGTCGTTGTAGATATTGTTAATTTGGGGAAACAAAAACACAACTGCAATTAACAAAGCCACTAAAGCTATTAGTTTTACATATTTTCTTACTTTGTTCATAGTAACGAATATAACACCCTCAACAACTTCTTAGAAAAGCTTGTTAGTTTTTCAGAATATAATTTAGTTATTGCTTTCTTATTTATCCTTGAGGCCGTTGGATAAGGATATATTTTGTTGAAAACAGATTTCACGCTTAGTCCAGAACCCATGGCTAAGCCCAATTCCTGAAATATCTCCCCAGCGTTCGGGGAAATCAAACTTCCCCCGAGAATTTTATTAGTTTTGTTTATATAAATGATTAATTTGCCTCCAGAGTTGTCAACTATTCCTCTATCTACATCTTCATAATCTTGAATTAATTTTTTGTATTTTACATTTCTTTTTTTGAGTTCTTCCTCGTTTAATCCAAATGTCGCTATTTCCGGATCTGTGTAAGTAACCCATGAAAAATTATCGTATGAGAGTTTCTTCTTAAAGGGAGAGAAAAAGTTATTCAAAATTACAGAGGCATGCAGTTCAGTAGCGTGAGTAAACTGATACCCGCCTGCAATATCACCGCAAAGATAAATTTTTCTATTCGTTGTCTGCAAATATTCGTTGACTTTTATTTTTCTTTTGTTCTCTGTAAGTTCAACTCCAGTGTTTTCCAGCCCTCTTGGAATATTTAACTCTCTTCCTGTAGCTAAGAGAACAGCATCGAAGTTTATTTTTACTATTTTTTCGGACTTTGTCTTGGCGGCAAGAGAATTTTCTGATTGGAAGGAGGTTGGCTCACAATTCATGTGAATATGCATCCCTTCCTTAAGCAATTGTTCATAAAGAATATTAGAAATTTCAGGATTTTCTTTGGGCAAAAAGTGAGAACCTCTTTGAATGATAGTAACATTTGAACCCAATCTTAGAAAGGCCTGTCCAAGTTCAACTCCGATTGGTCCCCCACCAATAATGACTAATTTTTCTGGAAGATTATTCAAATCAAAAATAGTTTCATTTGTATATATGTTCTTTATTTTTTCAATGCCCCTAATTTTTGGAATTAATGGTTTAGAACCTGTCGCGAGTACGATTTTCTTTCCCTCGTAAGTTTTGCCATTAACTTTAATTCTATTCTTTCCAACGAACTCCGCTTCTCCAAGTTCAACATCCATTCCCTGTTTTCTGAACCATCTGGCATTTTCATGCTCTCGAATAATGTCCTGTTTTTGTTTTATATATTCAATAACTTTCTCCATATTCAAATTTCCTTTTACCGAAAGACCAAACTCTTCAGACAATTTCGCATTGTGAATTATCTTAGCAATATGAATCAACGCCTTGCTTGGAACACATCCAAAATTGAGGCAGTCACCACCAATATTTTTATCAGATTTGTCTATAAGTAGAACTTCAAATCCTGCTTTGTTCATAAAGCCAGCTATGTTTAATCCACCAGAACCTGCACCCACCGCTATTATGTCGTATAATTTCATCTTATTTATTTCCTAATAGTTCTTTAATTATTTCCTTATGTCTGGGAAAAGGCCTTTCAACTTTCCACTTTTTCTTCAATCTCTGGAATAATTTATCAGAATCAATCTTCAACTCATTTGCCCTAATCCAATTTCTCGATTTTGTATATGAAATCTTTTCAAAAGCATCAAAATCACCTCCATCTTTCAATGGTTTTCTCATCCTTTCCTCAAAAAGAGGCTTCATTTCATACTTCCAATTTTTTGTCATACTATTATTAAGAAAAAAGAGGTTTTAAGGTTGTTGATTTTATCACAAAAAAGCAATTCCTCTCAATCTTGTGGTGGGTGGTCGGGGGATTTAAAAATCTGCACTTATTGAATATAATGTATACGATTAAGAAAAGTCCCGAGCTTGCGAGGGATTTGGGTGAAGCGAGGTGCAACCGAACGAAACCCTTTAAGCCCGGTTAGTTTCTTTTTACGAAATAAAAATTGATTTTTAGCACGAAATCCCGAAAGCAGAAAATCAGAGTTTTTGAAAATGCCGTTTGCATTAATCTGGGATAATATTTTTTTCTCCTGTCCTATAGGAAAGACGTACCCTTCTTTGCTTCTTTCTTTTTAAAAAAGAATATGGAATAATCTTTTCTTGGGAGATGTTTTATTTTTCTTGTTCAATTTAAACAAATCCTCTTTCAAGACCATTATCTGCCGATCAATATCTCTAATTAATTCTTTAAATTTTTTTATTCTAATTTTATAATCTGCCTCAGACATTTTTCTTGTTTTAAAATAATCTTTTTGCGTGTTTTTCAATAGATTGTTAATTACCTTTTTTCGGGTATGAAGATTACTGAATTTTATTCTCATTTTTAGCTTTTTTAAATTTGTCTTAAAAATTAAAAGCAAGACTAAAGTAACAGAAAAAATAATTAAAAGTTTTAACCAATTATTTGCAAAAAAATTCTTTATTGTTTTTGAAGTAGCATTGTAAAAAGAGTTTAAAGCAGTTTGACTTGATTGAATTTCAGAGACTCGGTCATAACCAAGGTTAATTAATTTTAAAGTATCTTCAAATCTTTCTTCATCAAAAGACTGAATAAGAGCGTTATATTCTTCTTCCATCTCAGAAAGATTTGTTTCTTTACTTATCTCCTCAAATGTTTCTTTAAAAATCCTTAATTCATCATGAGATTTTATAGCCTTTTCTTTTATAGAATTTATATCGGAGGCATACTTAATAACTAAATCATAATTTGCATTTCCTTTCTTTTCTTCTAGTGATAACTGTGCTGAGTAAAGTTGTAATGCCTCTTGATAAGTTTCATTTACTCTACTCACTGGAATCCCCATTTCAATCATCTCAAAGATATTTTTTTCTACCTGGTTTAAGGCTTCTTTTGCCTGAATAGATTCATTACTTAATGCTGAAACTTGATTTATAAAAATTATTGTAAAAAACAGAAAAAGAAGAATTATTTTTTTATTTAATATTTTTATCTCTTTCCCCATGTTCTTACTCCTTTGGAACTTTTAAGGATATTCCCCAACTTTTTGAGGCTGTTTTAGCTTCAAGAGTTGCAAGTTTTTCCTCAATTTCAGAGAGTTTTTTATTAAAACTTTCCATTTTTAATTCGAATGTTCTTGTTTCAAGTTTTTTCTTTTTCATATAATCCGATTGAAGCTCTTTTATAAGATCTATAATTCTGTTTTTTTCAGTTATGAGCAATTTGTTCTTAGATGTAAATCCTAATATATGGACTCTTTTTGTTTCTAATTCTATAAGCTCTTCAACAGTTTGTGAAAGTTTTTTATTATATTCTTTCATTGTATTTTCATATTCTTCCATACTCATTTTTTTATCTTTAAAACATTCTTTTTGAAGAATCCTTATCAGCTCATTCAGTATTTTTTCTTCATCTTTAAGCTCTTTAATTCTGATTTTAATTTTTCTTAATTTCTTTATTTTATAACTCCCAAAAGAAAAAATTACTAAAAATAAAGCTCCGAGCGAAAGCTCCCCGGGATATTCTTTTAAATAATAACTTAATTTTCCAAACTCTCCTTTGACTTCTAAAGCATAGGTTAACTGGGTATCTTTAACTCTGCTATAAGCTTGTTCAAATTCTTTTCTTTCTATTGAAAGTTTTGCAAGTTTTAATAATCTCGCAGATTGAGAAACATCAATTCCCTTTTCTTCTGCTGAACTAATTAAACTTTCCAATTCTTCAATTATTTTTACTGAATCTAGAGCATAATTAATCTGCTCTTTTATGATGTTGTAGTTGTCTCTTACTAATTCTAAATTAAATGTTCCCATGGCCTCATAAGATTCATTTAATAAATTCTCTAAGTACTGAGAAGATAAATTAATTTCTTCTAATTTTTTTATTAACTCTTCCAACTCTTTTAACATTTCTTTAGCTCTTTCTACTGATAATTCATGTATCTCCAAAGTTATTTTTTTAGAATCTGTATAATCTTTTGTTCCTTTTTTCCCTTTCATTGTTATTGTTAATTCTTGCTTCCCAAGTTCAACATATGTTGGAGAGGTTATTATTAGTGTTATTGTTATTTCTTGTTTTGGGTCTAAATAAGAGACTTTTTTCGGATTAATCTCAATATATTTTGCTATTTTCCCTGAAACTGAAAAGGTTAAATCTTTTAATGATTCATTTTTGTCTTTATTTCCAAAAATAATTTTAACCTCATTTTGTTCTCCTCTTATTAACTGAAAGTCCGCTCTTGTTTCAATTGATTCTGATTTTGCTCCGTTACCACCGCCCCCGCCCCCACCGCCCCCGCTTGATGAATCTGAAGAGTCACCGGAAGATTCTGTGCAGTCGGGGTCAGCTCCAACACCACACGAAGTAACGCAGATATTATCGCTTTCTGAATAACATGCAAAAATTAGTTGTCCTGTCTGATTTAGTGTTGTTTGATTGCCTGAATTAATTATAATCTCAAAGTCTCCTGTTGAGTTATCATAACCCCATGAGTAAATTGTTAGGTTAAATGTTCCTTTCTGGGCTGAAGTTAGAGTAGAAGAATTCAATTCAAGTGTCAGATTATTGTACTGTTTTGAGTTATCAGTTAGAGAATCGTAAAAGTTTGTCTGATTCCCCACCACAATATCCGAAATCCATGAAGGAAGAGTCCAGTTAAAAGAAACATTTCTCGCTGTATTGTCCTCGGTTCCATCTCCGCCAATATTTCTTGTATAAGCGCCAAGAGTTATATTTTGCTCTTTAAGGAAAAATGTCGGGACGGAATCCGGGTCAGGATATTCCATTTTCTGGAATAAAAGAGGATTTGGAGGGGAGATTATTATTGTCGTTGAGACTGTTTCCGATTTGTTGTTAGTTACTGAATCATTAATGTCTGCAGTTAATTTTATAGTTGGTGTTTCTGTTAATGGAGAGCTTACGGAAGGGAATGAGGCAGAAATTGTAAGATTTCCATTTGATGAAGCATTCACGATTGTAGTGCTGTCAAAAGACAATCCTCTTTCGTTTGAAGCCCATGTCGTCTGACTCCAATAAGCCCCACTAAAACCAGTATATGTGTTTGTGAAAGTAACAGAACAGTTATTATTGCTATATTCTGCATCACCCGTATTAGTAATAGTTATGTTTCCTATTTTCTTGTCTTCAAAAAATCCGGTAACTTCTTCTAAACTTGAAGGAGAAACACTCCATGTGCAGTCCCATTCTGAGGCGAATGTTTGGTTTGTTGATTGATTTGCGTTTCCTAATGAATCATTTGCCCAGATATTATAGGCATAATTTTGCTCTGATGAAACGAGGAGTATCGTTGTATTGTAGTTTCCGTCACTGTCTGGAGAAAGCATTGTTGAGTTTGCCCATCCTGAGCCATTGTAGTATTGTAGAATTACTGTGTCTATTGACATTCTATCATCAGCCACTGTTGAGTTGAATGTTAAGTTTGTGTTTGGGTCTACGCTATCGCTGGAGTTAGGGCTATAAACTATGTTTGAAAATGAAGGGCCTTGTATGTCTACATAAAAGCTTCTGTTTGACGAGCTATTTGTATTGCTTGAGCCGTCTGTGCAGGATATACTCCAGTTATGTGAGCCGTGGGAAATACTTGATGCTTGAAGATTTGTTAGCGTGTTATTTTGAGTTGTCGCGTTTTCTGTTTGGTATGTTGAATCTATATAAAGGGAGCAATTAATGTCTCCCGTGAAATCTTCTATTGCCGTGAAATTGAAGTTTATTGTTTGCGATGATGTGTTGTATTCACTTACTGGCTCATTCAAAGTGATTATGGGGGGGGTGATATCTGCCTGTTCTTCGCTGCCGAAACTTATTGTTGGTTCATTGGTCATCCATTGCCTCACTCTTGCATTATCAAACTCATGTGTTCCAGAATAAAATGGCCAGCCCACATGAAGTGTTGATTCTGTTGAGTATGATGAGTCATAAGCATTTGTCCAAGAGCTCCCATTATTAGTGCTGTAATCATAAAATGCTCCTCCGGCTGATTTCATTTGAATACGAACATCATATGATTCATTCACATCCCATGTATGTCCTGCCAAATTGCCCCTTAAGTTCGCATCTTCATATACTATTTGTGTTATAGAAGTGTCACTGCCACTGCCTCCATTGTTGTAATATGCATAAACAAAATTAGCATAGCTTACTCCTGTGCCATCGTCTTTCCACCCCATCATTAACGCATCCCACACAGCATTATTGCTCCTCCACCAATAATCAAACTCAAAAGATAAATTAGAACGAGTAAAAGAATTATCTGAATAAACTGCTTTATCCCACACGTCATTTGTATCTCTGGCGAACCAAAGACTTCCATCATGTTCTGTTATTTCATCCCCGCCTGCTTGGTCAATTTCTGTCCAGATATTTGTATCAATAGTTCCATCATCAAAATCATCAAACAATAGAAATGTTGCTGTGCCATTTGAAGTAGTATTTACATTAGCGTTGTTGTAATACATATAGATTGTTGTATTATCTGATGCTTTTAATGAATCCACTTCTACCCATGCTGTGACGCTTGTGCTGTTTACTATCTCCTGCAACCAATAATCTAAAGGGCTATTACTGCTGTTTGTAAATCTTAAGTCACTAAAATCTACTTGCATATCACTATCATAAGCTATATTGATTTTTGTTTGATAATTTGTCTGTGCAGAATCCGTATTACTAATATTAATCTCCTGCCTTTTTGCCCAGTCAGTATCCCACCAAGCAGCACTAACAAAACTAATACTGAATAAAATAAGACATAAAATTATTTGCAATTTTAATAAGCTGTTTTTCATTTTTTATTTTTAAAATTTAGTTGTTTTAAATTATCAATTACAAGAGATTTTACAAATTCTGTTGTTTTAACTCCAATAGAATCAGATGTTCCCAAATCAAAATCTCCCCGAGAATCATTAACAAATGTTGAGGCATAAACCAAAGATATAATTGAAAAAACAATGATTGCTGAAAATAAAAGATTCCTTTTCAAATTAATTATTTTCCTTTTTTTATTCTGCCTCTTTTCTTTTTTCATATTGTTAATTTTGCTGATTAAATACTACTCCACAATAATCTCCCTTTTTATGTTAATATTCAAATCCAAAACAGAAAAAAATAATTCGTAATCTCCCGCTTCTTCAAACCTATAATCAATTAGCTCTTCTATTTTAATAATCCCCATCCCAGAATTTTTGTCTTTATTTAAAACATCATTTAGATTAAAAGTTTTTGTTATTATTGGCTCATTGTTTTTTGTTAATAGTATCAACCCGTAAACTGCTTCTTCAGTTCCTATGTAAGTTACAACTATATCGCCCCTAAAGGGGTCTCCTATCTTGAAATTGTTTTCTATATCCAAAACAATATTAAAACCACCTTCTACATCCCGAACAACATTTCCAGTTAAACTGATAAATCCCCAATTAGCAATATTTGGAATGCCTGTTACAACACCTGAAACAAGATAGACGACTATTATAAGCGAAAAGATGGTTGTTGCATAAAGTGTTACCTCTATTTTTTCCATACAAAAAAGATGCTTTTGTTCTTTAAAAAGTTATTTGCAATCTCTCGAAAGACTTAAAAATATGTTATTATTATTATTGTTATGCAAAATGGTGAAAAAAAGAGGGATTAGTAAGAAAAAGAAGTCATCTGAAAAGGAAATTGTTTTGAAAGGTAAGAAAGCTGATAAAAAGATTAATTCTGATAAACAAAAAAAATCTATGTCTCACCCTGTTAAGAAAGAGAAAGTTATTAAAAAAGGAAAAAACCTTAAACAAAAAAAAATTCGAGAAAAGAAAAAAGAATTTTTAATAGATAAAAAATATTCCACTAAAAGATTGGAAAAAGTAGTTAAAAATCTTAAAAAAGGATTTTCTGAAAAAGAACTGCAAAAACAAGAAAAAGAGAAAACTAAAAAACCCGATGAAAAATTTATGCAAACAGGAATTAAAGGTTTTGATGAATTATTTGAAAAAGGCATGGGAATTCCTAATGGGAAAGCAGTTTTAGTAGAAGGGGGTCCTGGAAGTGGAAAGACAGTTTTTTGTTTAGCGACAACAAATAAATTATGCAAACGGGGGAGGAAATGTCTTTATATGAGTTTTGAGGAATCTGAAGACCAACTAGTTGACCACATGGAAACTTTTGGATGGAATGCTAAAGAATATGTTAAAAAGGGCTTATTAAGAATTTCAAGATTTGATGCAATTGATATTTCAAGAAGTATTGAAGCATTATTAAGTGCTGCTAAAAAAGAGCTTTTAATTGATATTGAACCCATGTTTTTTCCAGATGATTTTGAGCCAGACTTTGTTGTTATTGATTCTTTAACTTCCATAGCCAGTGCTTTTTCAGGAGAGGAATCAAGATTCAGAATTTATATGGAGCAATTATTTAGATATTTGGAGAAAAATAAAATCACAAATTTTTTAATAAGAGAGGTTTCATCTCCATCCCATGTTGGAACAACATTCAAGGAACAAGGAGAGGCTGTTTCTTTTTTAAGTGATGGGATTGTTATTATTTACAATGTTATATATGATTCAGGGGAAAGAGCTTCTGCAATTGAAATTTTAAAGATGAGGGGAGCAAGCTTTAAAAAAAGAATTGTTGAAATGAAAATTATGAATAAAAAAGGTGTAGAAGTAAATCCTAATAAAATATTAAAAAAAAGTCGTAAAAGCAATTTTAGTTTGACTTAATTAATTGTAAAAAATTGCGTCTATTTCTGTAGATTTCATGAAAAAAGATGATTTCTAAATTAATTTGAAACGAAGTTTCACAAGTTGTCCGAAGGACGGCGGTTAATCCTCCTTGCTGGGGCAGGTGGTTAGGAGTATTGAAACATCATCTTTAACTCTCTTCTAATTCCAAAGTTTAATACTCTAGAACATCTTGATTATATGAAGTTCTGACGAAGTCGGAATTTAGGAGTTTTTCGCAGGAAAATCCAAGATAATCGCTGTTATCACCCCGGAGGTGATAGCCAAGAGCCTGCAAAGCGTGGCTCGAACGAAGTGAGGGCGTAGCGTGGTGCGGAATGAAATGGAGCGAGTTGAGAATGAGCAAGTACATTGGAATCCAGTTTAATCGATTTTTTTTTCGATATAAATTTCAATTCTTTTATTTCTTAAAATGATGCTCCTTGCCCTAAAGGGCAAGGCTTCTAAGCGTGAGGCCTATCCGGATTCCTTACGTACTCTTTTGCCTGCTCAACCTGTATAAATCCAAGGCTTGAAGCAAACTTTCCTGAACTCCATAAATTCCCTCTTGATACAATAAACCAATTAATTCTTTCGGTTTTTTCGTGTTAATTTACCATTGGGAGAACAATTAAGCCACTGAAGAATTTAATCGGTCTGCTATATCTTGGCCTTACTTTCGGATTATCCCTGAAGAACAATCTTGCAGACACTCCTTTCAATATTTGCAATGCATAAGCAGGACTTGTGCTTAGGCTTATCCCAACGATGCAATGCACATGCTCTGGCTGGACATTCAGCTCCAGAATTTTTATTTCAGGCATAGCTCCAGCTCTTCTGATGCAGGCACCTATTAAAGCTCTCTGCTCTTCCTTGCGGAACATCTTATACCTGTATTTCGTGCACCACTCAAAGTGCCACACCGATATTTAGAATCTATGACCCCTCCTTTCATATTTCCCTATTAATGCTTGCTAATCAATACTTGTGTTTCCATTTTTATCTCCTCCGCAAAATTTAAAAAGTAGTTTAGGAGAATAAGAAGATGAGCTTTTTTGATGATGACCCTTTCGAGAGCATATTTGAAGAATTCTTTAGCCCGGGAAGAAGAGTTAATAGAAAGGGGCAGTTTATTAGGAGCGAGGAAGATGAGAGAGTAAGTGATTTCATAGAGTCAGGAAATGAAATTTACCTTGTATTTGAGCTTCCAGGTTATAACGAAGAAGATATAATGATTATGGCAAATAAAGGAGAATTAGAAATAAAAGTTCAAAAGAAATCTGAGGAGGTTCAAAGCTACTTAAGTCAGAAGTTAAAACAAGGGTTGGTAATGAAAAGAACACTTCCCAAGTTTGTAGATACTAAGAAGTTTTCACACACCATGAAAAACGGCATTTTGGAAATAAAATTTAAGAAGAAATAAAATGAAAGAAAGCTATATTCAACTTGAGATAAGAGAAGCTCTTCAGGAAGACATAGATAAAGGTGTAGCCAGATTATCTTCTAATTCTATGGATAAACTTGGTGTAACCTCTGGAGATATATTGGAAATAAGAGGCAAAAATTCTACTGCGGTCAAGATTTTGAGAGCAATAAATGGCCAAGAGTCAGAAACAATAAGACTTGATGGAACAACAAGATCTAATATTGGCTCTTCTATTGGAGAAAAGATATCTGTAAGAAAAGTCCAAATTTCTGAGGCTAAAAGCATTACACTATCTCCTCTACAAGAGGTGAGATTCTCAGATGATCCTACAGAATATTTTCATTCAAAACTTCTTCATAAGCCGTTATTTCAGGGTCAAAAAACAATTATAGATGTGTTTGGAACAAGACTCGGATATGTAATATCGAAGACCAACCCAAAAGACTATGTTATTGTGACTCCCGCTACCAAGATAATTGTTTCTGACAAACCTTTCGCAGGAGATATAAAGGCAACGGGTGTAACTTATGAAGATGTTGGCGGTTTAAAGGAAGAGGTTGAATTAATAAGAGAAATGGTTGAGCTTCCTATGAAGCATCCTGAAGTATTTCAAAAATTGGGCGTGGGATCACCTAAGGGAGTTCTATTAACAGGGCCTCCTGGGACGGGCAAGACTCTTCTTGCTAAGGCTGTGGCAAGTGAGACCGATTCTGCATTCTTCTCCATAGCAGGACCTGAAATAATGTCCAAATATTATGGAGAATCTGAGAAACACATAAGGGAAATATTTGATCAGGCAGAAAAGAATGCACCTGCAATAGTCTTTATTGATGAAATTGATTCCATTGCCCCTAAACGGGGGGAGGGAACAGACCAAACTGAAAAAAGAATTGTTGCTCAACTCTTGACTTTAATGGATGGCTTGAAATCAAGAGGTCAAGTCGTGGTTATGGCAGCCACTAATAGACCTGATGATATTGATGAAGCTCTAAGGAGACCTGGGAGATTCGATAGAGAAATTAAGATAAATCCTCCTGATGAGACAGGTAGAAAAGAGATATTAAGGATTCATACGAGAGGAATGCCCTTGGATAAGGATGTAAACTTTGATGAAATAGCCAATAGGACTATGGGTTATACCGGAGCAGATATAGAAGTCTTATGTAAGGAGGCCGCATTGAAGTCAATCAAGCCTTATTTTAGCCAGTTGAAAAATCTCCAAGAAAAAGTTCCTACCCAAATATTAGATAAGATAAAAGTTTCCAAGGGACATTTTATAGATGCTATGAAACACGTAGAGCCCTCTGCCATGAGAGAAGTTTTAATCAATAAGCCAAATGTCAGATGGGAAGATATTGGTGGTCTAGAAAATGTCAAAGAAAAATTGAGAGAGCTGATAGAACTTCCGTTAATTAGACCAGACTTGTTTGTCGCAGCCGGGATAAAACCAAGTAAAGGAATACTTTTGTCTGGGCCTCCTGGGACGGGCAAGACTCTTCTTGCTAAGGCTGTAGCTACAGAATCAAATGCTAATTTTATTTCTGTAAAGGGTCCAGAACTTATCAGTAAATGGGTCGGAGAATCTGAGAAAAGAGTCAGGGAAATATTCAAGAAAGCAAGACAAGTTGCTCCAGCAATAATCTTCTTTGACGAGTTTGACAGCATTTCTAAACACAGGGGCTCTTCCATGAATGATTCTACTGACAGAGTTGTAAATCAGCTACTTACTGAATTGGACGGGATAGAAAACTTAGAGAAAGTTATTGTTGTTGCAGCGACAAACAGGAAGGACCTTATTGAACCTTCTCTATTAAGACCTGGTAGAATTGAGGCACATGTAGAACTTTCAAACCCGGACAAGAACACAAGAAAGAAAATATTTGAGATTCATACGAGAGGAATGCCCTTGGATAAGAGCGTGGATATGGGGGAATATTTGGACAAGACAGATGGATGGACTGGAGCAGATATAGAATCTATGTGTAGGAATGCTGGAATATTAGCAATAAAGAGATATTATAAAACTGGCAAAAAAGGAGATAAAATCAGGATTATGAAAAAAGATTTTGATGAAGCCTTAAAAATTGTTACTGAATCAATAGGAAAGCCATTAAAAGAAGAAAAGAAAGACAACAAGAAACAGGCAAAGAAATAGATGCCTGTAATCTCGACGATTTTTATAAATCAAAACCAGGAGTCAGAAGGCTCTGCCCAGATATCAAAGAGTCCAAACAGAAAGATTTAAATATGTTAATATGATATTAATACCAAGTTAATATGGTAAAAGCAATAGTAAATATATCAGATGAAGCGAACAGGATTTTTAACATTCTGAAAGCGAAGCATGGGCTTAAAGATAAGTCAGAGGCGATTAATTTAATGGCTGTTGAGTATGGAGAGGAATTACTTGAACCTGAATTAAGGCCTGAATTTATTGAGAAAATGTTAAAAATTAAGGAAGAAAAAGCTATTCATGTGGGAAGCGTTGATAATTTAAGGAAATTAATAGAGATTAATTAAATGAAATGCCCTATTTACATGGAATTAGAAGAAGTATTTCAAATAATATCTGCGGGCAGAAAAGAAGGGAAGAAAGAGATAATAATTGGGATAGATGTTAATATTAAAAATCAGAATCTAGAAGAATTGCCATATATCTGGATAGACCTAGAAAATAATATTATTAAAATGACAACAGATGGCACAGACCTCATAGATAATTTAGAAGTTTTATCTGAGGAATTACACAAATTGGGAATACTTAGATTTGAAGTGAATTCCCATTTGCATGAAGGGGAGAGTCATGATAAAGATATTAGCTTCCAAGTAAAAGATGATAAAAAAATTTCAGCAGTGATTTCATATTTTATTAAAAAATCTAAAGCTAATTTGGATTATTCTTTTAAATAAAAAGGATATAATTTACCTCGACAAAATATATAAAGAACGGAGATTTATATCGAATATAAGATTGGGAGTTCAACTAACCGATTGAACGCGGTTGAGGCGTAATACCCTTTACATCTCTATTAAACCTAAAGTAAAGGGTAAGATTTAAATAATCGTGACATCTCTATTTCTCATGGCTTACATTTATAAGAAAATAGTGAAAGGGAAACCATACTACTACCTGAGGGTTTCCAAACGCGTTAAAGGCAAAATAGTGGTTAAAGATATTGCCTATCTTGGGAGCAATCCTAATGACATAAAAGAAAGACTTAAGGAAATTCCAGAAAAATATAAGGGTGAAATTAGAAAAACATATAGGAAAATAAAGAAATCGATCGAATCGGAACATTATCTAAATAAAATTAAGAAAAGCAAACTTAAAGAAGACCTATTTATTGATAAAAAATTGTTATTAGAGATTGAGGCAAATAAGCTACACTTCAACACTGAATTTCTTAAATTAGACACTAAAACAAAAAATGAAATTTATCACCAATTTCTTATTGATTTTGCATATAACACGACCTCCCTAGAAGGAAATACGATAACCTTAGAGGAAGCTCATAAATTGCTTACAGAAAATCTCACTCCAAAGGATAGAACATTAAGAGAAATCCATGATTTAAAGAATACTGAAAAGGTATTTTTCGATTTGATAAACAAGAAAGGCAAGATTACCCATAACCTAATCATAAAAACTCATGATGAATTGATGTTAAATATTGATAAACGTAAAGGCTACAGAACTCACGACATCAGAGTCTTCAAATCCCGTTTTGATGCCTCTCCAGGAGAATATGTCAAAACTGATATGGATTTGCTACTTAGATGGTATGAAGATAATCTAAAGAAACTGCACCCTTTAGTGCTTGCAGTAATGTTCCATCATAAATTTGAGAGAATACACCCATTCGGGGATGGTAATGGGAGAACAGGAAGAATGCTTATGAATTATATTTTGCTTCAATCCAAATATCCCCCAATAATAGTAAGAAAAGTGAGAAGAAATGATTATCTAAATGCATTAGCTGATGCTGATAAGTCTAATCTAACTGATATGGATAAAAAACATTACAAGAAGCTTATTAAATTCATATCAGAAGAGTTTGTTGATGGTTACTGGAATATGTTTTTAGTTTAGATTTGAGAAACGTCTGCCTCTACACTTTATTAAAAAGTACCTAATATTGAATTTTGTAGGGGTACAAATATATAGTAGCTAATAATTAGAGGATCAAGGAAGTGTCTACAAAAAAGAAAAAATAGGGTTTTGTGGGCACCCAATAAGACTCAACAATAAATTATTTATATCATCGATACTATCGACCTATAACAGCTAATAAACCACGACCCTATGTTTAGGGTGGTGAATCAAACTTTCTATCAAAGTTTCGGTTGGGGCGTATACCTATTCTGTTGTATCCAACTGTACAACATTTGGCACAGATAAAGCTATATATCTAGTTGTCCTAGATAAATTATGACTGATGAGCTAATAATGAAGGCCTTTGAATCAGTAGGCATACCTAAAATGCAAACCAAAGTTTATTTAGATTTATTGAAAAATAAAGAATCGTCTGCGACACAGGTTTCAAAAAGAACAAGGATGCACAGGGCTAATGTCTATGATACATTGAATAAGCTTAAGGAAAGAAATCTTGTTTATTTGTCCACTAAAGAAGGAAAGCAGATATTTGTTGCATTGCCTACAGATATGATTCTTAATGAAGAAAAAGATAAGCTAGAGAAACTTAAATCGGCAATGGATTATATAAAAACAACTTATGTATCTGGACAAACTCCAAAGGTATATACTCTTGAAGGATTAAATGCAGTAAAAAGTATTTTATTTAGCCTTTTAGATAAAAAATCAGATGTTTGGATTTATGGGCTTGCAGAAAATGAAAATATAATCAATGTTTTAAATGACAGATTAATGCATTCTTTCCATATTGAAAGGATAAAAAAACATATTGAACTTAAACTCTTATTCTATAAGCTTCCTATTGAAGAAATAAAAACTCTTAGCAGTCTAAAATTTACAGAAGCAAAACTTTTGCCAAAAACTCAGCAATCAAAAACTTCTCAAATAACCCAGATAGTTTATGATGGGTTTGTTTATATTACTCTTTGGATTAATCCCATTTATACAATTGTAATAGAAAACGATGTTATTGCGAAAGAATATCTTGATTTATACCGCATTCTTTGGGATTACTCTAAGAAGGTAGTGTGATTTTTTATTGCCAGTTAAACACTCTCGAGATTACTTAATTTTAAGGGTTAAAGAACCAGCCTTTTGCTCAATTATTAGTCATAAATATTATTTCTATGTCCTGTTTTTAGAATTTGTATTGTATTTTGTTCAATTAAGTCTATCCTCATACAACTATTATGAAGAGCTACTGCTCTACCATATATACTTGATTAACTGTAGTATATTACAAGGGAGGCAAAAATAAAATGAAAAATAAACAAAGAATGAAGAATGACTTGGCAACTGATAATCGGAGAGAAGCTGTAGATAGAACGCTGAGCAATAACCGGAATAGGAATGATGCATTAACTCAAGAGAGAAGATTTGAGTCGGATAAAACTCTGAACAAGAATAGAGCTAGAAACGATGAAATAACTACTAAGAGAAGAGAGATAAGGGATGCAAACAGTCCCAAAGGGGTTTTAGCAATATTTTTATTAATATTAATTGTTTTGGTAATTGGTTCTTATTTCATTTTTATCTTTTAAATTAAAATGATAAAAGTAAAAAATGAACACGTCTTTCCAAAAGATGGGGGCTGGATGGTCAGACATGAAGGAATGAAAAAAACTTTTAGATTTTTTGAAATTAAAGAAGATGCAATGGAATATGCTGGAATAATGGCTATTAATAATGGTAGTTTTGTCGTCACTCATAAATATAATGGACAATTTAAGGAATTTAGAAAGGGAAATGAGATAATTGCAAGGATACATGAAAAAATTCCAAGGATAACTGATATCATTGAGATAAAACACCCTATTGTTAACAATACACAACCTATTGTTGAGACAATAACTCCCATTTAGAAGAAGGCTCTTGAGACATGAGGGTAAGTAGTCAATAACCTATTTTTATGCCTCATAGAGTCTATTTTCCAAATTAGAAAAAATATAGAACTTAACACAGCAGGAGTTCATAGAATTAGTTTATAATTAAATAAAGATAAAATGACAAAAATAAAAAATAATGTAGAAAAACTGAATACCTTAATCAAAGAAGGTAAAATCTTAGAGGCATTTGAAAAATATTATGATGAAAGTGTAGTTATCCAAGTTAATGGAAATCCATCTATAACTGGAAAAGAGCAGAACAGAAAAAGAGAGATGATTTTCTTGCAAGAAATAGAAAAATTAAACAGTGCCGTAATAAATTCAGTTACTTTTGGAGGAGATGAAGATAATGTTGCAATGACAGAATGGGCAATAAATATTGAAAATAAAGACGGAAAAAAGAAAACAATTTATCGTGTAAATGTTCAACATTGGAAAGATGATAAAATAATAAATGAAAAATTGTATTTTTGCGGAGATCAAAAATTCTAGAGTATGACATCATACAGCACAGCCATATATAGTATGATAACTTTAATGCAACGGAGGATAAAATGAATAAAAAAGGACTTATTGGGCAATTGATAGTAATTGTACTTGCAGTAGTCGGGGGATATTTCTTGCTTAAATATTTTGGAGTATTTTAATGAAACAATCAAAAGAAGATAAATTGGATGAGATAACCGAATGTATAAATCAAAAAGATAGTTTATACCATATCCATAAAAAAGATGCAGCCCGTTTTGAAGACGAAAGCAAAAAAGAAGGAAAAGGAACAATACCTATAATGACTTATGGTGAATATGTGATTTATTTAAAGGCCGATTCCTCTATCCCTAATATACCTTTATCTAAATTCAATTATACTTCTGGAACTTTTGAGAAGAAATGGGGTCCAGAACATAAGACTATTGTTTTAACACCCAATCATTCGAGCATTAGAAAAGTTGAGATAGAAATTCAAGGTATAGATATTCATAAGATGGAATTGTTGCCTGATAAAACTGGAGATGTAATTGAAGATACAGCCAAGATAAAAATAACAAGACATTATAGATTTGCTAAGGGTGATTCTGAAAATAAAGGCGATTCAATTTCTGCTTCTCCTGGCAAAACTAATGCTAGATAATTATTAATTTTACATCTTAAACATGTCCTGTTTTTATAATAAAAAGTATCAATGTATACAACAAGTATGTCTAAATACAGCATCGTTATATATATCTTTTTTTCTTTAAATAAGCATAAAATGGTGACTAAATATGTTCAGTTCTAATATGTGTACAGTATGCAATGAGTCTATTTCAGACCCTGTGTGTAGATGTTGTTATATTAGACAAATCGAAACTATCTTGAACGACTTAAATCTGCATGAACTGATTGAAGAAGTTATCTTAAACGAGGTAAAAAACAGATTTCCTGAGGGGACTCTAAATAACACAGAATGTATATTGTGTAGAAAAGATAACGTAGTTATTTGCCGTTATTGTTTTTCTATTATCTTAACAGGCATATTAAGAGAATTATGTTTTTCTGAAGAGATGATTGAGAATTTTGGATACAATGAAATATATGAAGGGAATGTTTTTCAAAAATGAACTACTCACCACCTACTTCATAGCAAGCTGCGGGGTAAATCCTAGAAGAAAATGTAAATGATCGAGGTTAATGATAGATTTAAAGACTAAACTTATTGGAGTTGAGTGGCAAAGAAAGTTTTTTACTAAAGAATTATTGAAAACTTCTAAAATAAAGATAAGATACTTGCCATATGCTTCGGTTCCTCAAGGAGTAATTATAGTTGGAGACAGAGTTGCTACAATGATGTGAAAGCCTGAGCCAGTTGCTTTTGTTATTCAATCAAACCAAATAGCTGAGGTATATAAAAACTTCTTTTGGGATTTAGGGAACCAAGCCAAGAGATAGATGCCAGCAATCTCGACAAAATATATAAAGAACTGGGATTTGTATCGAATATAAGATAGAGAGTTTGACTAACCGATTGAACGCGGTTGGGGCGTTAACGCATTACATAAGTTTAAATACACACTCCAGTTGCCTTTGTTGTAGTTTGAGTCTAAGACTAGCGACCTTTTTCTTTATCTATTAAATAATGGCATATAACAGAAGATTCCGTGGAAGTGGAAGGTCAAAGGAAATTGGTTGTTCATGTGGTGGAACTGCTAAGCTTTCTTCAAGGAAGAACTATCCATATGGAAAAAAATCAGATAGTGTGACTTCCTGGTTTTATAAGTGTAAATCTTGTGGTGCATTAACTTTTAATTAGGAGAAAGGAGGTAAAAATGAGACAACAAAGAAATAACAAAAAAGGCTTTTCGGGCAATAGGTCTGGTGGAAGAAGCTTTGGAGGTAATAGGCGTGGTGGAGGCGGTGGAGGTCGGAGTGGTTTTGGAGGAGGTTCAAGAAGCAACTTTGGAGGTCCAAGAGAAATGCACAAAACTACATGTTCAGAATGTAAACAAGAATGTGAAGTGCCTTTCAAACCAACCCAAGGAAAGCCAGTTTATTGTAAGGAATGCTATTCCAAGCATAAAGATTAATTTTTAGCATTTGCAAAATTATAAAGTTTTAGTTAATTGCAGTTGTGCTATTGCATACTTTTAAAAAGAGACTCTTTGTAGGATTTTATGGAAAAAGTATGCATTAGGACTTACATTGATGTGAATAGAATGGTTATGGATGGAAGGGCTATTGACTTAGATTCCACTTTGCTCTCCGCGGCTGTGGAAAATGTGAGAGATAGTGAAAGAGATACTGCTTTGGTTTTGAGGTATGATCATCAAGGCGGGGAAGAATTTTTAGCAAGAGAGACAGAAAAAATCTTTGAAGTTGCACAAGAGAGCAATTCTACAAGAGGTTTTCAGGTTAATGCTTATACCGGTGAGGAGTTGCCTACTTTAGCAGTTGTTGGAGAGTTTAGGGCAGAAGTTTATAGGTACTGACAGCAATATTTATAAAATCAGTTTCATATTTCCAGTCATGAAAAGGAGTATGATTTTACTCGCAAGTATTTTTGTTATTTTCCTTAGCACGAGCCTAGTCTCAGCAGAATGTAATCTAGATGCTTCATTAATTAACCAGGACCCTTATCCAGCAATTCCGGGAGATTATGTGAAGTTAGTTTTTCAGTTAGAAGGTATTGAGGATGCATCTTGCGGGGTTGTTAAATTTGAGTTATTAGAAAATTATCCAATAACATTTGACCCGGGAATTTCACACACTACAATAGTAAGAGGAGGAACTTATCAAAGAGATTATAATTCATACTTGAGCATTCCATATAGGATAAGAATCGATAGCGATGCGCTTGATGGAGAAACACCAATCGAAGTAAGATACAGTTCAGGTCAAGAAAATCCATTGTTTAAAAATTTAGAAACTTTTTATTTAGAAATTGAAGACGCCAAGGCAGATTTTGAAATCCATGTAGACAAATATTCATATATGACAAAGGAATTAACAATTGAAATTTTGAACATTGCTAAAAGTGATGTGGAAGCTCTTACATTAGAAATACCCAATCAAGAAGGAGTAAATATTATTGGAACCAACAGAGTAATCGTTGGTGATTTAGATTCCAATGAATACACCATCGCCGACTTCAAGGCAGATTTAAATTCAAACGAGATAACCATTAACGTATTCTATTCTGATAGCACTGGAGCCAGAAGAAGTGTCGTTAAGAACGTTAATTTCGATTCAACTCTCTTTGAATCTACTGCTGATAGTAACGGATCATCCACTATCTATATAATTATAATAATAGTTATAATCGCCTTAGTTATTTGGTGGTTTTATAGAAGAAGAAAAAAGAAACAGCATAAACACCATCGTGCTCATTAATTTATTCGTATCTTAAAGCATCAACCGGATTCACTTGTGACGCATTAACTGCAGGCCAAACCCCTGATACGGCTCCGGTTACTGTTGCAAAAATTACACATGCAACAAACAACCATGCTGGAAAACTTGGCTGGAGAAAACTATACCCATAAAATCCGAGTAGAAGTCCTCCAAGATAAGATAAAAACCATCCGAGCAAAATCCCCGCCACTCCCCCCATAAATCCTAAAAAGCCAGACTCAAACAAGAATATTCCAAACACATCGGAATTTCTGGCCCCAATACTCTTTATTATTCCGATTTCTTTTGTCCTTTCCAACACGGAAGTTATCATCGTGTTTGCTGTATTAATCGCCGAAACAGCCACAGAAATTAACGCAATGAAAACAATAAACAAAATTATCACATCAAGTGTATTAGAAAATCCGTCAATTAAATCATCAAATGACTGTACAAAAAAGTCTTCTTTTCCTTTTTCAAGATTCCTTGCATTTCTTAATTCTCTTTCAATTCTTTCTTTTACAGTTTCTATATTGTCCAAATCAACTTGCGCAATCATCCAAAGATAAGTCAAATTTTCATCTGAATATAACTCCTCCATATAATCGTTACTCATATAAGCTTGAGAATCATCTTGGGGATTACCAACCTCTTCAAAAAAACCAACAACCTTGATATTTTCTCCATTAATCTCGATATTTTGGTTCAATCTAATAGCTTTTGGAAATATTTTATTATCAACTCCATAATTATGCCCTAAGACAACCTCTTTCCCTCCGGATCTAACCTGTCTTCCCCTTTCAACTTCTATATTGGACGTGTCCATAATCAACGGATTTTTAGGATCATAACTAATCAGAAGAGTGTACAATCTTTTCTCCTGTGCTTTTACTTCTACTGTTTTAAAATAAGAGCCTGTTGCTCCATAAACCCCTGAAACTCCTTGTACTGCCTCTAGGTCTTCATCATCAAATTCAACATTGCTTGAGAACATTTGAAGCGTTCCCCCCTTAGGCTGAATAATTAATTTATCTGCCGAAGAGCTTTCTGTTAAATCCTCTATATATCCATAAAGCCCTAATCCAAAGCTAACAAATATGAATATAGTAGCTATACCAAGAAAGATAGAAAGAATTGTAAAAAAACTTCTTGCTTTTTGTTTGTTCAAATTTCTCAAGGAATATTTTACTGTTTGTCGCGAAATCATCCTCTTAACGCCTCCACTGGACTTTGTTTAGTCGCACCCATAGCTGGAACTATTCCTGCAACAGCCCCAATCAAAAAACTACCAATCAAGGTAACCAATATTAATATAAAATTAATAGAAATCCTCGTGTCTGCACCAATCAAGTTGTTTATCTGCCATATTCCTAGTGTTCCAATAGTAACCCCAAATATAATCCCCAATATTCCTCCAACAAGACCTAAAAAGCCAGACTCAACCAAAAACATCAAAAAGATATGGCTGTTTCTAGCCCCAATGGCTTTCATTATTCCAATTTCTTTCTTCCTCTCAACAACAGAAGTAGCCATAGTATTAACAATGCCTATTGCACCAACAACAATAGATATTGATGCAATAATTATAATAAAAATCTGAATTGATGTTAATATGCTATTAACTTGGTCAAGTAAAGCATCTGGTGTTGATACAACAAAGTCCTCTTCCCCCTCCTTAACATCTCTCCTATTCCTCATAAGTTTTTCTATATCTTCCTTAGCTTTTTCCACTAAATCCTTACCTTTAACTTTAACGGCAATAATATCAACTTCGTCCCCATATCCTGCGAGATCCTCTAAATCTTGGTCCATCATCATGATTGCATTATCAATAAAAAAACTTCCTTTCCTTTCAAGAACGCCAATAACAAGAAATTTATCTCCTCCAATGAGCAGGTTTTTTCCCACTGTAACTTCCCTATCAAATCCATTTTTGTCAGGATCTTCATAATTGCTTCCAACAATTACTTTCCCTAAATCTCCTCTTTTCAATAATCTACCACTCTGAGACTCCAGATCCATAACCTCATATTGGTCTCTCGCAGAATCAGCCTCTATACTAACCACACCCCCAAAAACAAGTTTATCATTATACTCAACTTCAAGAAATTCTATATTTCTAGTTACTGCAAACTCTATCGTAGAAAGCCTTTCAATTGCTTCAGCATCCTCTTTGTCTAATGGATTAACAACCGTAGAACCGGGAGGACCATAATTCAACCCACCTGCTTGAACAGTTATAGTTTGCGTTGAACTCACCCCAAACTGTGCTCCAACCACCTCCTTAAATCCATTTCCAAGAGTAACCAATGCGATTACGACAACAATGCCTATAAAAATTCCAAGAAGAGTGAGCCAACCCCTAATACCTCTTCTTTTTAAATTTTTTAAAGAGAAAGAAAAATAGTTTACCATTTATTTCACTCTTTTCTTAGTTATTTTTTCTATCTTCCCATCCTTAAGCCAATAAACAGTGCGCGCGTGTTCTTTTGCCAAATCAGGGTCGTGTGTAACCATTATTACAGTTTTTCCCTCAGCATGCAACTCCTCCAAAAACCCCATAACGGTTTCCCCTGTCTTGCTGTCAAGATTTCCGGTTGGTTCATCTGCTAAAATCACCTCTGGATCGTTTGCTAAGCTCCTGGCTATTGCAACTCTCTGTTGTTGTCCCCCAGATAATTGATTGGGATAAAAGTCCATTCTATCCCCCAAGCCAATCTTCTTAAGAATTTTTTCAGCAACCTGCTTCATTTCCCAAATGGGGATGCCTTGAAAGTCCATCGGAAGCATCACATTTTCCCTAACAGTTAAATTAGGAATAAGATTAAACTGTTGGAATATAAAACCAATCTTCTTTCCCCTTAATTCAGCCAAATCTGATTCAGAAAGGTGAGAAATATCCTTGCCATCCAAATAAATAGAACCCTTGGTAGGAACATCAAGACTCCCAATCAAATTCATAGACGTGCTCTTCCCAGAACCAGATGGCCCCATTATTGCTACAAAGTCACCTTTCTTTATCTTTAAGTCTATCCCGTCAACTGCCTTAACCATATTTTTCTCGCCAATTCTATAAAACTTAGCTACATCCTTCAGATGGATTATCACCTCATTTTTCATATTCTGAAAAACAAAACTAATTATTTAAAGCTTATCTGCCCAGAAATTTATTTAAACAGGAGATAAATCGATTAATTATAAGAAAAAACGAAATAATAATGTGGGCCTTAATCAACTCAATTGGAACAACGCTCTACATAATACTAATAGCTTCTTTTATGTATTTTCTTGAGAACGTCCTAAATACCAAGACATCGATTTTCATACCCGTTGTTATGCTTATGCTCCTAGTCTTTTCGGTAGCACTTGTTGGAGCCCTCATTTTTGGAAGACCTGCCATCTGGTACTTAGAAGGAAAAAAGAAAGAAGGAATTTCTCTTTTCATATCCACACGTGTAATCTTCCTGATGGCATTAATAATTATTTTCCTTTCTTGTCCTGATTTAGCGTTGATTTATAAAATCTAAAATTCTTAATAGAGAATGAAAACCATCAAGGTAAAAAACAAATATCAAACTTATACGTATAAATTAACAGAACCAGTTGGAAAAAATTTCAATTCAGAATTTAAGCCAGAATTATCTCCAAAACAAATGCTTAAACTTGGCGTTTTTGGCGGAGATTATTTTCTCGGTAAGAATTATAAAGAATTCCCAAAAGACTGGTTCAAAAATTCCTGGCTGTCCCCATCCGGAAAAAATCCAGAGTACAATTATTTCAAAATCTCCGCATCACAACCCTTGAGCGCATGGAAGAAAAAAGGCTGGATTCGCAAACAAGATCCATTTGGATGGTTTCATTGGTATTGCCGTTATTATCTAGGAAGAAGATCAGAAGATGATGAAAGACAGATTAAACGCTGGAAAGCTATATTCAGACATGTAGCACAGATAAAGAAAAACTGCAAGCCTAAGGACTTAAAATGCCGGCTAAAACAAAGACAAGCAGTCTTACACTGGGCTTACGACTCAAGGAAACTATGAAAACAGAAAAAGCAACATTTGGCATGGGGTGTTTTTGGAGCCCCCAATTACTCTTTGACAAAACACCGGGAGTAATCAAGACAGTAGTCGGATTCATGGATGGAAATAAAAAGCGTTTTCCAAATCCAACATATCAACAAGTATGTGATAACCCAACAGGATATGCAGAAGTAACCCAAATCACATTTAATCCTAAAAAAATATCTTATGAAAAACTCTTAGATATCTTCTGGAAAAATCATAACCCCACAACAAAAAATAGACAAGGATTAGATATAGGAGTTCAATATAGATCTGTAATCTTTTACCACAACAAAAAACAAAAAGAACTAGCAGAAAAAACAAAAAAAGAACAACAAAAAATCGGGAGTAAAAAGAAATCATTTTTCGGAGGGAAGAAAGTGGTAACTGAAATAGAACCTGCTGGTAAATTCATAAAGGCCGACGAACATCATCAAAAATACCTCGAAAAACATGGGAAGATTAGTTGCTAAAACAATTTTGTATCAAAGCAACAATCAATATCTATCCCAAATGCTCTCTTTAACTTGCCATCTTTAACAGGGGGTACAGCGGCAATCATCTTCCTGCTTCCTTTAGTAAAAAATCTACGGTAACATAATAAGGGCATAGATCCTACACCATTTAAACATGCAACCACCCCGACATAAGATTCATTAATTCTATGTGCATACCATGTAGATTTTCCATCCATTAAGAGTAATTTCCTTAATCTTTCCTTTCCACCTTCATAAACCATATTAATGCATCGAAAAAGGGTTCAAAAATTTTACATTCACAATCTTTTTAAACCTAATTTCCCACACCAAAGGATGGAACAAAAGTATGAACTTCAGATGAAAAAAGAGGAAACTATTGATACCTTAAGGGATGAATTAGTTAAACAGAGACAATCCCTAAAAAGGAGAATTAAGAGACTAGATGACCAGGAAAATCGGAACCAGCTCATGGAGTCCTTAAGAAAAATACATGACATATCTGCATCTCTAATCCCTTTACAAGAATCCCTAAACCTTGTCTGGAAAAGAACTCAACAAATAGAAGAAGAAATTAAAGAAGTCCTGGACAGGCTCTCGTAATATTTATATACTATAAAATATACATTAGAGCATGGCAATGACATCCATTGAACTATTCGCACTGATTATTTCTGCCCTGATTGTGGTAAAAATCCTATTCCTGTTCTTTAATAAAGAATCCTGGTTCAAGTTTGTGAAAACTCTTTATACTAAAAACAATTCCATATCATGGTTACTTGGAATCTCATCTCTAATTGTCTTATATTTTCTGCTTAAAACCATGACTATTGTACAGGTATTTGCAGCAAACTTGTTCTTTGCACTCTTAATGGGCATGGTATTGGTAACATACGGAACTGAATTCGTGAAGATGGCCGATAAGATTATGAAGCGTAAACTTCCGGCAGCAGTATTGGTAAATATCATAATCTGGCTTGTACTGGCCATATGGGCATTAGTAATTCTTTTCACTTGATTCTATAACCTTTTAAATCCTTAATTATAGTTCTTTTAAATAGCCCGGATTGAGCAATGGTAGCTCGCGTGGCTCGAACCCACGTTTCCTCTGGATATCCAGGTTCGATTCCTGGTCCGGGCGTAACCCCATCATGCGATAATAAAGGGATGTAGATTATACCAGTTTTATACAAGATGGTTCTAGAAAAGCCCATATGAACTTTTTTGTTACCATAAGAGTATAGAAAAGCTTATAAAGTTCTGAGAATAATCAAATGTATGAAAAGAAGCAAGAACTCCAAATTAAAAAATGTAAATGTGAATGAATTAGAAAGAACCCTTAATAAATGTCTAGTATGGTTTTATGCTTATCCAAGAAGCAAAATAGGTCTTACAAACTTGGCTAAGTCAATAAATTCATCTAAAACAGCCACAAAACAAATCGTAGAGGACTTAGTTCAAATACAGTTCTTAACCAAAGAAATTGTTGGGAGAGCATGGCTTTTATCAGCTAATCAGAAACACCCTTATTTCATCACTAAGAAAATCCCTTATAATTTAAGTACCATATATGAATCTGGAATATTAGATGCAGTTTACCAAGCAGTTCCATCAGCAAGGGCAATTATTCTATTTGGAAGTTACAGATGGGGAACAGATATAGAAGATAGTGATATAGACATAGGGGTGGAAGTTGTAGATAATGAAGAACTGTTGATACATAGGTTAGGAATTATTGAACAACTTGGGTATAGAAAAAAAGTCCCTGTCAATCTACACATATTTTCGCGTAATAAAATAGATTTAAATCTTTTTGTAAATATTGCTAATGGAATTGTATTGGATGGATTCCTTGAGGTAAGAATATGAGCAGTAGAATAAAACATCAAGATAAGAAAAATGCCATTAGTATTATAAATGCTTCCGAAAGACAAATGCAGTTCACACTTAAGCAAGATGTAACTGATGAATCTGCCTTTAACATTATACGGAACATTTACGAGTGCTTCCGTATGCTTGGTGATGCGGTTCTAGTATCTAAAGGATTTGCCTCAATAGATCATGTAGAACAGATAAAAGAACTTGAAAAGATACCTGCCAAAACAGAGAGGCCGATAAGTCTTGTAAACAGCCTGAGAAAATTAAGACATAACATCAATTACTATGGATATATTGCAAAAAAACTGAAGCTGAAGATGCCATTTCTATCGCACACGCCTGTTTCAATCCATTGCTAAAGGAAATCAAAAAGTTCTTGTGTTTTACTCCACACTAAAGTGTGGGGTTTGTTTGAACTTTTGGATGCTCAAGGTTGCATTCATTCATGCACTAAAGTAACTGGTTTTCTGCACCGGCAACCTTGACATAAAAAAAGGACTTGAAAAAGAGAAAGCAAGAGAAATCCTTGGTGGAAAATCAGAAGCAGGATTTCCAATTCTATATGGGAATCCAAAGCAGCGATTAGAACAACTTAAAGGCTACGGAGGAAAAAGAATAGAAGAATTAAGAAATAAGTTAAAGGAAGAAGTAGCAAAACAAAAAAATTCTAAACATTGATCTCATCTCGACAATCCTTAAAAATCCTAATCGCTCAAAAAAATTTGTACATAACTTGTATAATAAAATTCCGGAGATAATATAAACAATAGTTTCTTAGAACATCAATGAAAACATCAGACATCATATGTTCCATAATCATCCTTGTTCTCCTTGCTACAATAATATTTAATCGGACTCAACAACTATGTTTTCCTGAAAAATGCTTTGAAATAGAAAAAGCAATAACGTCCGAAGAAAGAGCCATGGGACTGATGTTCCGGGAATATCTGCCTGAAAACTCCGGAATGTTATTCATTTTTCCTGAATCAGGCATTTACCAATTCTGGATGAAAAATACATTAATTCCTTTAGATATAATCTGGCTTAACGAAAATTACAAAGTAGTTCAAATAGAACATGTAGAGCCATGTCAATCAAATCCTTGCCCTATCTACAATCCAGAAAAAGAGGCAAAATATGTCCTAGAAGTTAATTCCAGACTAACAGACAAGTATAGCATACAAGTCGAAAGCCAAGCTAAGTTAAAATAAAAAAGAAAAAGTAAAATTAGGATAAAAAATAAATCTAGTGCTTTGCCATGCTGAACACGTGCTTCAAAGCCACAACTATTGTAGCAGGCACAAATATCAACAATAGGGCGTCAACTACCATAACCAACTGGTCAACTGCACTAAGTGCACCACGTCCAAACGCGCTAACGATAACTAGAATAGCACCCGACATCAAGAAAGGAGTAGTTTCGTCTTCACTTATGTTCAAGAATCCCACAATCAAACCAATCACAACAAGAATCCATGTCCATGTTTGGTCAATGTATCCAAGGAATCCAAGAATTAAAGCTAAGATAACTCCGATTAAGAAAGACCAGCCACCTATGCCCTTGCTCTTTTTCTTTGGCATTTTTTAACCTCCTTTATATGCTCTATTATATATTTTCCAGTTTAAATATGTTTTGTCATGCTTTCTCAACTCTAACACCCTGTTCACCGTCTTCTAAAATATAACCTTTTTCTTTAATCCTAACCCTTAAAATATCAGCCTTAGCGTAATCTTTTTCCTTTCTTAATTTCTCCCTTTCTAAAACCAGTTTCATTATTTCTCTTGGAATTTTCAACTCATCTTGTTTCATTTCCTTGATTCCTAAACCAAGAACGCTATCAAATTTTTCTAACAATTTTATTTTCTTTTCTGGAGAAAAATCGAAATCGTCTAAAACATTCCAGAAAACTTTCAACGCACCAGCAGTATTCAAATCATCATTCAGATTTTTCAAAAACTCCTTATCATACTGCTTAGTTCTATCTATCCCTTTCCTGGAATCTTGCCTAAGTTCGATAACCTTTCTATTAATCTTAAGATAAGCATTCCTTGCAGCATCAAGGTTTTCAAAACTAAATTTTAAAGGCTTCATATAATGAGTCATTAAAAACAAATACCTCAAATGCTCGGGCTTATAGTTTCTTTTCTCCAATTTGTCTAACGTTAAGGCCTTGCCCTTACTTTTACTCATCTTCTCATCACTAGACAAAAGCCACCTTCCATGCAACCAGTAATTAACAAACTTCTTACCTGTAATTGCTTCACTTTGCGCTATCTCATTAGTATGATGAACTGGAATATGCTCTTCCCCACCTGTATGGATATCAAATCTGTTTCCAAGATACTTCATGGACATTGCCGAACATTCCAAATGCCATCCGGGAAATCCTAAACCCCAAGGTGAATCCCACTCTTGTTCTCTGGATTCCAAAGAAAACTTCCAGAGAGCAAAATCAGTTTTATGCTTTTTTTCACCAACTTTAATCCTCTTTCCAGCTTTAAGCTTATCAACTTTTAAATTAGCCAATTTTCCATACCCTTTAAACTTTGTAGAATCAAAATAAATTCCATCATTAGTTTTATACGTGAACCCTTTCTTCTCCAATTTTTTAATCAGATTAATCTGTTCTTTAATATGGTTACTCGCCCAGACCCATTTCCAAGGAGCTAGAATATTCATCTTCCTTAAATCTTTTTCAAAAGCCCTAAAATAAAATTTTGCAATCTCCTCTGCCTTCTTTCCTTCCTTTTCTGCTGCCTTTTCCATTTTATCCTCTCCAGTATCTGCATCACTAGTTAAATGACCAACATCGGTAACATTAATCACATGTTTAATTTTTAGTCCATTGTACATTAAAGTTCTCACCAAAATATCAGCAAAAAAATAACTTCTCAGATTACCTATATGTTGATACCAATAAACCGTAGGCCCACAAGAATAAATTCTAACTGGGCTACTAATCGGCTTAAACACCTCCTTCCTATTAGTCAGCGTGTTATACAACTTTATCATCTCATTAAATAGAAAAAGGAAGTTTTAAGCGTTTCTAATCTTTAATTCTAGAAAGATTCCATTCTCCCAACTTTCTATTTATAATACGTGCCTCATTAATTTCATATCCTGCTTCCCTAAGATTCTGCTTGGCGGGAGCTAAAAGCCCATTAACGTCAACCTCATACCTCAGTCTAATAATTTTCCTGGCAGGATTTATGGTGACCTTGAAATCCGGCAGCTCTATAGGCTCATAAGTTGAATAAAATCCAAAACTTTCATCATTATGGTCCCTAGAACTAATAATTTCTCTCATCCAGCCAGCAATCTCTTTAGAGTTCGGCGCATCATAACTGTCCTTTCTTTTTAAGAACTCATTCCAAAGAAAAACGGAATGGATGTAAAGTTGATCTCCCCTGTCCAAACTTTCCAGAGCAGCAAAATTAATATTTACTGGTTTATTTCTGCCAGAAACAGAAATTCTGTCGTATCCTATAATTCTCATTACACCTGAATAATTTCTGTCCTCCGGGTTCATCTTCACTTCCCCCCGTATTCTCGCAATTTCTTTCCATTTTATTAAACCTTAACAACAAACAAAAAAGACCCTATTTAAATCTTTCCTACAAAATCCTTAATTTCCCTATAAGTTTTCAATAACATAAACCCTTCCCGCAATTTAGCAGCCCCTTTAAAGCCTTTTAAAAATTCCACCCCAAGACGTTTAATCCAATTAATATCTGCAACATCATAATCCTTAGCTAGTTCCAAGTATTTCTTAAACTCATTTAACTTTTCTTCCTTAGTGATTTTATTTTCCTTCCCTGTTTTCAAATATCTCTGAATTTCCCTAAAAATCAATGGATTCCCAATTGCCGCCCTTGCAACCATTGCCCCATCACAAATATCTAACATCTTATCAACATCTTCTCCAGATTTAATATCTCCATTTCCAATCACAGGAATCCCCACCTCTCTCTTAACCTTTTTAATCCATTTCCAATCAGCCTTTACTGAAGAACCTTGATTAGCAAGTCTTGCATGCACAGTTAAAGCCGAAGTGCCTGCTTTCTCAATCTCCTTAGCAATTTTCATAACATTATTCTTCTTAAAACCTAATCTAATCTTGGCCGTTACAATTTTATTATCCAGAATCTCAATCATTTCCTTAATCTTGCCGGGATTCTTAAGCAAATAACTTCCAGCCTCATTCCCGGTAATCCTAAGACTAGGACACCCACAATTAATGTCAATCAAATCGTAATCCTTTAAATTCATCTTAGCCAATTCCTTAAACTCTTCAGCATTATTCCCTGTCACTTGTAATCCAATTGGCTTGTCATTAGAATTTGTCATCATCAATTTCTTAGTTTTAGGATTTTCATGCAAAATCGCAGAAATATAAATCATCTCGGTATATGCCATACCCACATACTTCCTACACAATTGCCTATAAGCCAAATCAGTAACATCTATCATTGGTGCCAAAAATACGGGATTTCTAATTCTAAGGTTTCCTATTTTAAACATGCCAATCACAACCATTAACTTTTTATAATCCTTATCATAGTTAAAACCATGGAAAAAGACATTGACAAAATAGAAAAAAATCCCGAAACAGATATTGTAATTAGAATTGATGACTTTGGTGGAAGACCTGGATTAACAATCAGGGAATTTGTCAAAAGTGAAAGATACACTGGATTCACAAAAGCAGGCACTAGAATCCCTGCTGATAAGTTCGAAACGTTCAAGGCTGCAATCAACAGCATCCAGGCAGATGATTTTAAGGTTGAAGAAGAAAACCTTGAAGAAAACCAGCAACAAACTCTAAATCCTAAAGAAAACTCTGAAAAAAAAGAGATGTGATTTTCAAAAACCCAAAATTTCCACAAGCATCTCCAGAAATATGCACTTTCCATCTCTCTAAATTCCAAATTTGCCAATATTCGTTAAAAGTCTGTTATTTGAAATTTTTTGCTTCACAAAAAACTCTTCGTTCGATTAATTTTAGTTATTACCACCCAACCCAGATGGCAGAGCTAATCATCTCTTTAAAACTAAAGAAAGTTCCCCAATCGATGCTTCTTCATTCAAATCAAAACTCAACTTTGCAACATGAAGATTGCCATGTCTTCTTATTTTCATTAACTGCATTTGTCCATAGAATGGGTCTTTCGGATTTGTTTCTCTATTAAATTTTTTTACATAAACAATGACGGTAGTTTTCAACTCAAGGGGACGCTGCGCTTCAAAATCAAAGATTTTGACCCTCACATAACAAGAATTATATAAAATAATTTTCTTTCCAAGTCAACTAATTTTCTTCCTTGTAAAGATTGTTCGCAATATAATCCGTGTCTGAAATATTCGTGAAATAAACTTAAAGGATTTTCTCCTTGAATTACTGCTGTTTGATTTATTGGTAAATAAATTCCAGAAGAATTTGGATTTAATCCTTTTTGTGTTGCAAACTCATTCCATTGAGTTTCCGGAATTTGTTGTAAAGAAGTTTGTTCAGGTTTATAGCCCAGTAAATCTTGATAAAATTGATTAGGGAAATCTAAGAGTGTTCTTATTTGTGGGGCTTGTATTTGAACTTGCTCCATTTTTGTTTTTTGGTAGAAACCGCACGAGGTGATTTCCACCCCTCAAGAAATTGAGGCGATGCTTGTTTAAATAATTTTTTGTTTTTCGTCGGTTTTAGTGCGCGTCCTATTGGATGGGAGAAAAAATATTATCTCCTATTTCATTATCATCCAAAGTACCACATCGATATTCAGAATCTATGGTCTCTCCTTTCATATTTCCCTATTAATGCTCGCTAATCAGTACTTGTGTTTCCATTTTTATCTCTTCCCAAAGATTTATTTAGAACTAGAGAGTTATCACTACACCTTTGAATGCAATGAGCTAACATCCAACACACATCATAATCATTTCAGAAATAATTGAATTCATCAACTTGAAAGCCAAGGATTTCTTGCGAAAAAGTTTAAATAGCCCAAAAAATCCAATGAAATATGGCCGTAAAGGGAATAATAGGGATAGATATTGGCTCTGAATACTTACACGTATCTGGCTTGGATAATGACGGAAATCTAGTTTATAGTCCAAATTCAAGAATGCATTTTGGCAGACCAGAAGAAGCGATGTCAGGCCTTCTAAGAAAAATGGTTTCTGATGGAGTTGATGAAAAAGATTACAGATTTTCATTCACAGGAAGTGGTGGGCAAATATTTGCCTCTTCTCTAGATGTTCCTTTTTTCCATGATACCGTAACCATTCCCACAGGAGCACGCTTTCTAAATTCCAAAACTAAATATATTTTACACATAGGTTCAAGAGACCCTTACTTTTTTGAAATAGGGGGCCTGGGACATGTAGGAAAATTATTGACAGTTGTCTATGATAATGGAACTGGAACAAAATGTGGAGGGGGCTCTGGAACACTGATTAGCAAAACCGTAAGAAGGTATTTAGAAAAGCAAATCCCTCCCGGTTTGGATTCACAAGAAAGAATGCAAGCAATGTACGAATTAGCACAACAAACAGCCTTCAAATTTAAAAAACAACTTAACATAGGTGGAAGATGTGGTGTCGTAATACAATCAGATATGGTTCATCAACAAAATGAAGGGGAATCTGTTCCAAACATTTTAAACGGGATGTTTAGAAGAATTGCAGAAAACTACGTAACTGATGTAATAAGAACAAGACAGCTAGAACAAGGCCAGACAATGGCAACTGGAGGTGTATTTGGCAATCCCCTTATACTAAAATATTTAGAAGAATCAACAGGCCTAACTATTGTAAGAGATCCTAATTATCAAAAAGTTGGGGCAATCGGAGCAGCCCTAAAAGCCGGGGAAATTAATTCACCGGCAGGATTAAAAAAAACTCGATTAACAATAGCAGCGGATGCTGAAAGAAGCAAAATAAGATTCGCTCAACCATTATCAGAAGGTCTAGATAAGATAAATTTTTTCGAAGAATCAGAAAAATATGAAAAACATGGAGACCTAAAAATTTATCCAGAAAATCTCAACGATAAAACAGAAGTTGTCATGGGTGTTGATGGTGGCTCAACAACAACAAAAATAGTAATTGCGAGAAGAGACTTAGAAACCATAGCCGAATCGATAAAACTTACTAATGGGAGACCTCTTGAAACAATCCAAGAAATGTTTAGAGAAGTTCAACAAACAATAGGACAAAGAATAGAAATACAAGGTGTTTGTTATACAGGTTCATCCGGAGGATTTTATCACCAATTATTTACAAATCCTGGAGAACCTCAGACAGACACAAGAAAAGATGAAATAACATGCCATGCATTAGGTGTAAGTCAATTCAATCCAAATGTGGATACGATATTTGAATTAGGAGGACAAGATGCCAAATTCACAAGATTCAATCCGGATGGAACTGTAAAAAGTTCAAAAATGAATTTAAGTTGTATGGCTGGAACAGGACAAACAATGGAAAACATGATGAAAATGGTTGGATTAGATTATCAAACATTCGAACAAGCAGCTCTAGCATCCAAAAGGACTCCAATAGTAGATGACACCTGCGGAATTTTCACTGAAGCTGGAATATCCAGACTAATATCTTTGGGATTTCCTAAAGAAGAGATTGCGGCTGCAATATCTTTTGGTTTTATCGGAGGATATGCAAATAAATTCGTTGGGAATGAACCAGTTGGAAAAGTCATATCCGCCCAAGGAGGTCCTTTCAACAACAAAGCAAATCTTGCATCCTTAGCCATTCATTCCGGAAAAACAATTAACGCATTCCCACATAGACAATTATTTGGGGCATATGGCGCCGCAATAGCTGCAAATCAACATCTTGAGAAGTTAGAAAATGGGGAGCTTTAAAGGTCTTGAAGTAGCAGATAGCCAATTTGAAAGGAGAACTTCAAATTGTAGTGAAGAAGTTTGTAACAGTTGTGGAGCAAGAGATTGTCTATTAAATGTTTTTCAATTGGGAGAAGATACCGTCTTGGTTGGAGGGTTATGCCCAAAAGGAAATACTGCTGGAAAAACAGATAAAGCTCCAAACTACGTAACAGCGTACAAAAACATACTAAATAGAAAATTAGGAGAAATAACAGTTCCTCTAAATGAGCAATCTGGAGAAAAAGTTCTAATTCCAAGAAGCCTAACATTTCTTAATGAAACAGGAGTTTTCCAAACAGCCCTATACCACCATTTAGGATTTGATGTTTCCGTGTCGCCCGAATCAGACGACGAAATAGCAGACTTGGGAAGGAAACACGCACACCCAGAATCGTGCTTCCCTGTAATCTTAGCTCATGGTCATGCTGCACACCTAGCCAGACATTTAAATGGAAAAGACAAAATACTATTGGCAAACAGCATAGGTTCGTTTGAACCCCCTAATAACAGAATGAAATTCTGCCCATATGTTGCAGGGATAGGACACTTAATCAGAGGAAGTCTCGGATTGGATGAAAATACAACATTACTACCAGACCTAAAATACAACGACCCTGCATATCCTATGGATGAATCTATCGGTAAGGACTTAAGAAGAGTTTTTGGAAAAAGATTCAAAAAAAGACAGATAAAAGAAGCAGTAGGAAGAGCGAATGAAATGCAACAAGGGTTTCTGGAAGATGTAAGGCAAAAAGGAGAAAGGATTTTAGAAACTCTCATATCAAATGAGGAAGACATATTCTTAGGAGTCGGAAGGGGATATACTCTATTAGATCCAAAAGCAAGTTCAAGAGTAGACGAACTGTTCGCAAATTCAGGATTACATTTTATGCCAATGTTCTTCCTAGAACCTGATAAAACAGATTTAACTGACATCGCAAGAAACATGTATTGGCTCCAAGGAACTAGTATGATTAGAGCAAACCTAAAAGCAGTTCAACAGCCAGGAATGTATGTAGTCAGAGCAACTAACTTCAACTGCGGACCAGATTCATTAATATTAATGCACGAACAACAGTTAGCAGAAAAAACGAATAATCCAAGGCTACAATTAGAAACAGATGGACATAACAGTAATGCCCAGTTTGGAACAAGAATATCTGCATTTAATGAAGTAATAAAGCAAAGAAAATCTGAAATTAAAATACCATTAGAACAAATCAAGTCAAGATTGCCTAAACTAAATGGCCTGAAAGATAGAAAATTAGGGATTCCTTATATGGGTCCTTCATCAAGTGTAGTGGCTGCAACACTTCGTTCGGCCGATTTTGACGCCGAAGTAATGCCTACTCGCACGGAATTATCACAAGAATTTGCGGAAACATATGTAACGACTAACACTTGTAAACCTTTTGCATTCCAAGTCGGAGATCATCTGGCTTGGCTAACTAATTTAAGGGAATCCCAGGATCCCAATGAAACAGCAGCAGTATTATTGCCAAGAGCTAAAGGGCCATGCAGATTTGGGCAATATTCTGTTATACTAAGAAACATTTTAGACAGAGAAGGATTTGATAAAGTTCCTATATTCGACCCGGGAAGCGAAGCAGACTATCAGGTTGACACATTAGATGATAACGCATTAAAACAAAGAGCTGCAACAGTATACAAGGGTGTCTTCTCATCAGATGTGTTACACAGTGCATTATTGAGAACAAGACCTTACGAGACAACGCCTGGAAGAGCAGAAGAAGTCTATGGGGAAGCCCAACAAGGACTTATTTCATTAATAGAAACAAATCCTTCATTAAAACAAGTTAAAAAATTCTTAGAACAAAAAGCACAAGACTTCGCAGGAATAGAAAGAATCGATGAAAGATTCCCTAGAGTTTTAATGATGGGAGAGATATTTGTAAGATGTCACGAAGCAGCAAACCAAGATTCCGTCAAGATGCTCGAACAACATGGATTAGAAGTCATACTAGATCCTACATCAGCATGGTTTGATTATGTCAATGAAAACTCGGTTAAAAGATTTAAAAACGAAGGACAATGGAAGAATTTCGCAACGTCGGCAATAAAAAGAGTTTATATGAAAGCCGTAGCTAAAACATTATACAAACCATTTTCTGAAATCCTGGCAGGAAGAGAATTCCACAACCCCTTTAGCCACATACGTCAATTAGAAAGAGATGTGATATTCACACCAGAATTAGAAGGAGAATCTCCAGTTAGTATAGGTACTGTATACGCATTCATAAATGGAGAACTAGATGTTGACGGAATTTATCACGTTGGCCCATTAGGATGCATGCAAGAAACGGTAGCCACATCCAGAACACAGCCACTATTAAGAGATGCTAGAGGAAATGCGTATGACAAAGAAATATTCCCTGTTATGGACGCTGTATTCGGTGAATCCGAGCAACCAAATTTAGATTCTCAAATCGCACTATTCGCAGAAAACTGTAGAATTAGATCTACATATAAGAGTGACCCCGGTGGGATTCCTGAAGTGAACTCTTGAGCTTCAGGGACTAGGGAGCTTTGCTCCACAGGATGTTCAAATCCCAAATGGCCCCGGTGGGATTTGAACCCATGACATCTGGATTAAGAATCCAGTGCTCTGACCAAACTGAACTACGGAGTCATTTCCAATTAAAATTTAATTGCTTTAAAAAACTTTAGAAATTAACGATACTCTCTCCAAGTATGATCGCACTTTGTACACCTATAAAACTTTGTCTCCGATTCATCCGCTGCTCGCGTCTGCATTGTCCAGAAATAAGC
>PFOR01000026.1:0-2353 GCA_002792635.1 Candidatus Pacearchaeota archaeon CG_4_10_14_0_2_um_filter_35_33
ACACCCTTGAATAATTATTTCTGAAACATCCGGAACTCCTTCAGGAACACTACCTAAATAACCTGCAAACCACAAGATTAAGAACACAATAACAATAAGCGTAAGAATGCCTATGGCCCATCCTAAAAAGTTACTTCTTAAAAAATCTTGCCCCCTCCTATTCATATTCATAAACATTTTAACCCTTCTTTATTTATAAACCTTACTTAATCCCAGCATCATCAAATTCCCTCATTAAGTCAAAAGTTTTCACTATCTCATTATTTCCAACTTCAGATTTAACAAAAACATTTTCAAGTGTAACATTATAACTCCCATCAGCATTATCTAAAACATCATAATCTCCTTCTCTAATTTTAGCAAAGAAATTAAGAGTTGACTTTATACCTAAGTTTCGACTAGCAACGTCAGACTCAAATTGCTTCCTAAAATTAGTAATTGTTGTAAAGTTTCTTGCAGCCATATCAACAGAATCTTCAAAAACCTGCTGTACATAAAATCTCGAAACTTCTAAGTCTATTTGCAACTGTAACAAATCCCTTGCGTTGTCATTTACTTTATCTCCAAATAAATAAAAACTGTACAAACTTGTAACAACTAAAAAAATAGCGGCAACCAATAACAATATAGTTGGAACATGTCCAGACCTATTCATTCTCTTCATAAGAGTGGCATGACCTCCTCATCCCTAGATATATATTTATCCCATAATAACTCATCCTCTTTCCCTAAACATTCTCCATAATAATAGTATGAACCAAATCTGCCTTTATCTAAGTCAAAACTAAGGAAAGTAAGCTTATTTTGCTCAATATAAGACTTAATAAAGTTATAATCATCAAAAGGAAACCCTGGCCAGTTAAGTATTTCAACATTTTCGGGATATCCGGGGAAACCTATTTTTTCTATCTGCCGCCTATTTAAGGGCATGCTGTGAAACAAAAAATGGTGATTATTTTTATTCAGATAGGCCATATAAACTGGCCTAAAAGATAAAGAGGGCCATTTTCCACCCACTCGAGATGGCTTTCCAAAAATGCCTTCGTAAAAATAAAAACAATAACCATCTAAATCATGTTCAATAAATTTTTTTCCTATCTCATACTCTATTAAATCGGGAAGCGGATGATTATGCTTATAGAGATCTATATAAAAGTCAATAACAAATAATTCTTTTTGTTCGTGATGTAAATTCACAGTGACCTTATCAAACAATGGGCTATCTTTTAGGTCATTAAAGCTAGGGGAAACATAACTTTGCTTTTGATCAAGACGAAAAGCAAACCAAAATGTAAGTACTATAAAAAGTATCATTAGAAAAGCTATAAGAAATAAAACAGGAACAGATGTAATTATTTGTCCAATCTGCCCTTTCTTTCTCATAATTTCCTCCCCCTCTGATTGCTTGCTACAATCACCTCATAATCTCCAATCTCTCTAATAAGGCATTTAGGAAATGTCTTGCTCTTTGTTCCGGCTTCCTGGAATAAACATCTATTTGAATAATCAAAAACACCAACAAAAAACTCTTTATCACCTTTCTTAATATATATCAGATGTTCTTCACTTAAAACCTCTTCATCCAGTCCACATTTATCCAATGAAAACTCTGCTTCAAAAACAACGTCTTGATTATCTGCAATGCAATCCCTAACTTTACCAAATAAAATATCCGCCTCAGATTGTCTTGCATCATAACCATCGCCATAAAAAACATAAACGCCAGCCACAATTCCCCCTCCAATAATTATCATTATAAAAAAGAACACAATGAACATAACATCTTCTCCCCCTTTCCTATCCATTTTCTCTCCCTTTGATGATTCTAAAAGTAAACCTGTTCCGGTCAATCTCCCCAGAAACCTGCTCCAATTTCCAATCTACCACATCCAAATCACTAAAATACCTATAAACAGTGCCCGAATTCGGACGGAGTTTAACAATAACCTTATTCCGGACATTATCAATTTTGATGATATTTCCTAAATTTTCCCTTAACATCCCTGATTTTAAAGCAATGCTTGTTCCCTCACTAACGTCTAAATAAAACTCTTCACCTGGTTCTGCATTGTCTATCATCTTAGCGATTTCAACAGCATAAAACTCTTCCCAAATTGCGGCCCCGTTCTGATATCTTAAAACAAAAAACAACATCCCACTAAAAAACAAGATAAATAATATCAAATACGCAATATTCCATGTCAGTTGATTACTAAAAGTTCCTTTCCTGTTCATTTTTCACACGCAGCCCTCATCTTCCACTCCCCTGCAGGAATATTTTCATCAGATAGGTAATGATCTAAATCCAAGTTCAACAAAACGAATACTGTTAATCTTCCTCCTTCTTTTTTAA
>PFOR01000026.1:2703-4751 GCA_002792635.1 Candidatus Pacearchaeota archaeon CG_4_10_14_0_2_um_filter_35_33
CGGCATTTCTACTTTCCTGCCTCTTATTCCAAGCTCCAAACAACTGAACAGAAAGATAAATAATAAAAATAATTCCAATAACTGCGAGTATAATTCCCATAAATCTATTCAAAGTCCAAGGCATTCCGCCAATTTTCCTCATTATAACTCTCCCTCTATGTGTTCGCAAATTTGATTAACATATTCTGCTTTATATGGGACACCTCTAACAACAGAACATCCTTCTATTAAACTTTTATCCTCGACACCGCTTGCAAGAATTCCACAATAAACTGCAGATGCCTGCTGATTTGCATAGGAAGTAGCCCCCGCATACAACCCAGTCCCGCTAACAGCGAAAGCTCCTAAAATAAACGAAGGTAATACCCCAATAGATCCAATAGCAATCCCAGCTACACCAGATGTTACACCTCCTCCAACAATAACAATACTACTATCCTTCACACCAGTAGTAAATCCAGACCAAAAACCCTGTTTAGTTTTTCTCTGCGCAAAAACAAAAGCAATCTGATCAGTGCTCAATTTAACAAAACTAGTCTCATTAGCATTTTCCACCTCTCTTTGAACCTCTTTAAGTTCGTCTCCTCCCAACCCCCCTTCACCGCTAGCTTCTTTCCTATCTTTTTCAAAAGCTTCTGCAAACCCTCCCTCCACAGTGCTATAAGTATCAACGCCAGAACTTTCCAAAAATGCATTCAAATAAGTTTGAGAACTTCCTGGAACATTATTAACCCTCAGATATTCATTAAACGCATCCCCTCCTAACTCTTCCTGAATATCTGGAAATTTAACATTGACATCATCGGCTATAGCCAGCCTAGAACAAACAACGCATCTAGATTCCACAACCCTATAACTCTTGAAAGCCTTGCCAAACAAATCCATTCTTCCTCTTCCCATCATATTCCAACAATCATACATGGCAAAAGCAGATTCCTCTAAGACTTTATCAATGGCTTGATTCCTATCTGAGGGCAATTTAATGCTTCTCACGCCTTCTTCTCCAACAAACTGCTTACAATTATTATCTCCCCTTTTTGTGGTAAAACAAATTTTATCAGCAACACAAGCCAGAGGGATGTTTGATTGAGCAAAACTTCCTGCAGTAGCCCTAGTAACAACACTCAGTCTGCATAACTCCCTTTGGTCCTGTCCTTCAGTATCTAATAAAACAAATAAAGCAACTGCAATAACAATTGCTCCAGCCAAAACCAATACTATCCCTATAATCTGCGCAGATGTCAGCTCCCCTCTTTTTTTCATAACCATAATAAAAAAATCAAGTTTATAACAATTACCCTATCAGTTTTTGCATCAAAAACCAAACAGCCAACCCAGCCACAATCAAAAAACCTATCCATAAAACGACATCCATCAAAAAACTGCCTGTGAGCAAGCCTTTTTTACTCATGCTTGCCCTCCACAACAATAATCTTGCAATCACTTTCTTCAACAGCCAAATCTACAATCAAGTATTGGTTATGCCACTCCTCAACACAATGCTTTCCACCCATGATGAGTATAGGGGTCTTTAAAATAGAGTCCCTCCAATTAACTAAAAATCTAGATAATATCTCATAGGTATTGCTATCCCTATCTTGCTTCATTATACGGCCATACTTTTTAAAAGAAACATTAGTACTAGAAACAATATTAAAATGATCTAACTCTGTATAAATCTCATTATCCATGCTCATGAAAAAGATACCATACCGGACTCTTTCTATATTTTGTGAACTTCTATTAAATTCATCCCCTCGTCTAAGTAATGCACCATGTGCAAACACTCCATAAACATAACCCTTTCCACGATTATAAATAGATTGAGCATAATCTCCCATTCCCAAAGGTCTTGCTCCTATATATGGATAACTAGAAAGCTCACTTCGCTTAATGTCATGTTTAAAATCTTCATAAATTTCCCTGGTAAGCACATATGATTTTTCCCTTCTATCAACAATATAACCCTCCCCATCTTCCACCCCATACCAATAACCTCTAAACACATTCTTCAAACTCTCTGAAGATAATTCCTCACCATCTACTAA
>PFOR01000027.1 GCA_002792635.1 Candidatus Pacearchaeota archaeon CG_4_10_14_0_2_um_filter_35_33
ATGTTTAAAAAGAGGTCAATAGTTAAATTTCATGCAAATTGGACAAACGGACAATGGTCTGTTGAGGGCGCTCACAGAAGCAGATATTTGTGTAATCGATGATACATTATTACACCTTTCTAATAGGGATTTAAATTTTGAAGATGTATATTCCGCATCTCAAAGGGATAAAATTCTAAGAGAGGCAAGAGCTTATTCTTCACTGGGGGCTGCATTAAATGGTTCAAATGTAACATTCCCTCAAGAAACAATAAATAGATTTGCTCATCAGGTTGAAAGATATATTTTTGTAGCTTCTGCAACTGAAAAAAACATTGCTGCTAAGAGAAAAAATCTTAGAAGAGATGCTCCTAATTGGATTGCTAGAGATAAATATTTGGCTGATCAGCAAGAACTAAACTTGCAGAGAAAAACTCATGCTAGAGCAGGTAGACAAGTTGTGAGGTTTATCAGGCAAAATAGAACTGAAACTTACTTCACAGATAGCAAAAAAGACCGTGCAGATAATATTGTTAATGCAATTGCTGTGATGGCTGCTGAGAGAAAAATTGTAAGAGATTTAACTGTTGGATATACCAAAAATGACCCAGAATATAGATTCATGTGGGACGACCCTATAATCTATGGAAAGGCTTTAGCTCTTGCTGTATTATTTCCTGGTAGAAGAGTAGACTTGTTTACTAGGGACCAAGACCATCTAATAATTCATAAAAATTTTTGGGGTGATGTAAAAGCTATTGCTAAAGAAAATGGGTTGAGAGTTCCTGGAAATACTGACTTGAATGTGGGTTTTGCCACAGAAAAAGGCTATTTCTTATGGGATAAGCAAGGTAATGTGAGAGAGATTTACGAAGATTCTGGATTGCTTCTTCAATCTGCATAAATCATTAAAAAATCATAAGCCTGTGGAGGGATTTGAACCCCCGACCCCTTGTTTACGAAACAAGTACTCTACCCCTGAGCTACACAGGCAAGTTTTATATAACCTGAAAGGGTGTAATGGTATGAATAAAAAGTTAACTATTATTGGAGCTGTAGTTGTTTTAGTATTTATTGCGTTTGCCGTCGTGGATTTAAACGATCAGAGCACAGAATATGTAGTTCATGAACCTGTTTTGTTGAATGCGGATAATCTTGCCGCTTATTTGTCCGGGTATGAATTAATTAATGATTTGCCTAGTGATGCGAGAATTCAAGTCAATTTTGGGGAGATTTCGTATTATACAATAGGACAGTCTATTGAAAAGGGAGAAATTGATAATTCTGATTTGGATATTTATTTACCTGAAAATTACATTGGTTTGATTGGAGAAGTTGGATTGTGTAGTGCTGTTTCAACCGCGGTTAGTAACAAAAAGTTAGGTGTTGAAGTGCATCTTTCTAATGGGAAATTGTTGTGGAAATATAAAGGGTTATTGAAATATAGAGGTTGTTTAGGTTAAATTTTTATTTCTGTCGTTGGTAATTTTATTTTTTCTGAAAAAAAAATTAAAATATTGCTTTCCGTTTGGATATTTTGAATTGGAGAAAAGTTTATAAATAGAATGAAGTTATGTATTTGATAGAGAAAGAGAATGGCAAAACAAACTAGAGGTTTTATGGGTAAATGGGCGCTCGCATTTGCGGTGTTTTCTGTTTTAGTTTTAGTGAACTTTGTGATGGCGGCTCACGTTGTTAGAGAGCAAGGTGATACTGATACAGTTATTGGAACCCAACCACTTGAGGATGTTACATACTTTTACAATTTAAGTATTAATAACACCGATTTAGGAGGCACTACTGCTAATGTGACAAAGGTTAATATTACTCTGCCTTCTGGGTTCAGCTTTGGTTCCAGCACGAATTATACAAGTACTGAAGCGTCATTTAGCACTGATGCTGCTGGGAATTTAATTTGGCAGAATACCACATACTTTTTGGTTAATGGAAGTGGAAATATAAGTGTTGATAGCACACAGTTCTTTGGATTTAATGCGACTGCTGCAACACCTGGAACATTCAATATAAGTATTTATACAACAAACGCGACAGATACTGTGGGAAATAATGTTACCGTTACGATAAATGACACTACTGCAGCAACTGCAGCCAGTTTAGTGGCTCCAGGACTTTTAGCGAACGCTAAGAAGAGTCAGACAGACTTTTCTGCTAATGTTAGTGTTACAGATAATGGTGTTTTGACGTCTTTGACTCTTGAATTATATAACTCCACAGGTCTTGTTAACACAACAAATGGAACCTTTAGTGGTGCATACTTTTATTATAATTTCACCAACTTGAACAATGATGATTTCTATGAATTGAGAGCCATCGATATTAATGACTCCTTTAGCAATAGGGCTAATATAACTGTAGGCAATGTGACATTGGATACAACAAATCCTACTGTAACTATTACAAAGGATGAGAAGCAGACTACGCAGACTACTGTGGTTGGATCATTGGCTATTGAATCAGGTTCATCAGGTTTATCTAGTGGGAGTTGTTCTGCTGATAGATCTAATGCAGTAGTTACTGATTATTCTGTGACTGAACAGAGTTTAGCTTGTGGCACCACTTATTCTTACATAGTTACGTGTCAGGATGGTGCTGGAAATGAGGGGTCTAGTTCATCTACGGATATAACAACTGATGCTTGTAGCGGTGGAGGAGGCGGTGGAGGAGGCGGTGGAGGCCAGAATGCGCCGGATGAAGAGGTTACATGGACTGATACAATTGATGAGACTGGTACTGAGTTGAGAGACTTGGGTCTTGTTAGGAAAAGAATTAGTGTAGAGCAGAGAGTTAGTTTGACTATTATGGGTCAAGAACACCATGTTGGAGTGGTCAGCTTGGGAACTAGAAGTGCTGTTCTCGAAATAGCCAGCGAGCCACAACAGGTTAACTTTGCAGTTGGGGAAACTAGGAAGTTTGATGTTGATGGTGATGGAGTATATGATTTGATGGTTACACTAAAGGCTGTAGATTCAGATGGAGCTGATGTGGACATGCAATACATTCAAGAAGAAATTTCTCCTGCGGTGGATGAGGGGACAACAACCACTGGCACTATAGACAGTGGAATCTCAACAACTGGATGGATAATAGGCATAATCGTCTTGATTGTAATAATCGTGTTGATTGTTTACTTTGTCAAGAAAAAGAAGTAAACTGAAATGTTTATTAAGTTAGTTTTCTAAATTGATTGTATGATTAGGGATTATGTCGTAAAAGCTGTTTCAGGGGTTTTGAAAGAAGATGTTTCTGACATTTTAGAAGTTCCAAAGAGTTTTGATATGGGAGACTATGCACTGCCTTGTTTTTCATTTTCAAAGAAACTAAGAAAAAACCCTGTAGAAATTGCGAATGATATTGCAAAGAAAATTAAAGCGGGGAAAGAGATAGAAAAAGTTGTAGCTGTTGGAGGTTATGTTAACTTCTTTCTTAATTCTGGAAAGCTAGCTGAAAGAGTTATCGGGGATATTAAAGGAAAGAAGGAGAAATATGGTTCTGGTAAATCGGGGAAGGGGGTTACAATGGTCGAATTCTCTCAACCAAATACCCATAAAGCGTTTCACTTTGGGCATGTTAGAGGAACAAGTTTAGGGGAAAGTTTGGCTAGAATACTCGAATTCTCGGGAGAAAAAGCTGTCAGGGCTAATTATTCAGGTGATACGGGTATGCATATAGCAAAATGGCTATGGTGTTATATGAAATATCATTCTCATGAAAGGATAGTAAATGATGAGAAATGGATTGCTGGTATTTATGTTGATGCTGTTAAAAAACTGGAGAGCAATGAGAGTTTTGCGGAAGAAGTTGAAGAAATCAATAGAAAATTGGATTCTAGAAATGATGAGAAGCTGAACAAATTATGGGATATGACAAGGAAATTTTCAATTTCTTCATGGGATAGAATTTATCATGAACTAAATACCAGATTTGATGTACATTATTTCGAAAGTGAGTTTGAAAAATCTGGAAAGAAAGAATGTAAGAACCTCATTAATAAAAAAATTGCAAAACTCTCTGATGGGGCGACAATTGTTGATTTGAAAAATAAAGGACTTGGAGTTATAGTTTTATTGAGGAAAGATGGGACTGTTCTATATGGTGCGAAAGATCTTGCACTTGCTAGAAAGAAATTTAGAGATTATAACTTAAACAGGTCAATTTATGTCATTGGCAAGGCCCAGGATTTGCATATACACCAAGTTTTTGAGATTTTGAAGATGGCTGGATTCAAATATGTTGATAGTTTGGAATATGTTCCAATAAGCGAGATAAGGTTTCCGTGGGGAAAAATGAGCTCTAGGAGTGGAGAAAATGTCCTTTATTCAGAATTTAGGGATAAAATGATCGAGTATGCTGTAAAAGAAATAGAAAAAAGATATAAGTTAAGTAGTAAAGATGCGTATGATAGGGCATTGGCAATTGCAACTGCTGCAATTAAGTATTCTATATTAAAGCAAGATGTTAATAAAAACATTATATTTAATCCGAAAGAAGAAATAAAATTTGAAGGGGATACAGGACCTTATTTGTTGTATAGTTATGCAAGGGCATTAAGCATTCTTGAAAAAGCAAAATATAAGGGAAAGAGATTCTCTGCTGGTAAATTAGGGCCAGAAGAAAAAAAGTTAGCTGTCTTGTTTGGAAGATTCCCTGAAATTGTAGAAAATTCTTATAGGAATTTGAATCCTGCTTTAATTGCTCATTACTCTTACGAACTTGCAAAAACATTCAGTGAATTTTATCACAACTGTCAGGTAATTGGCTCAGATTCTGAACAGTTTAGATTGGAATTAGTAAGTTGCTTCGCACAGGTCCTGAAGAATTCCCTTAATCTGCTTGGAATCGATGTTCTTGAGAAAATGTGAGCCTTTGTCGTCGATAAACTGATGAGTGGAGTATAGTAAAGATTAAAAACCCTAATTTGTTGTGGTAGCCTATGGTGATAGGATTATTAATAGTGAGTACAGGTTTTTTGATAGTTCTGTTCTTAATTTTATTTGTAATTCTCGTTACTAAACCGAAGCATAATCATTTTGAGCATAGAAAGAAGAGGAAGGAACTAGATAATTTGAAGAAGCAGATTAATGGTGATGAAGATGCATGGTAAGGTTTAAAAACAGGATTTCTTGTTAAATATGTAGACGAGCTGGCACGTTAGCCCCGTGCTATTCGCAAATGGGCTTTATGGCGGAGCTTAAAGGAGCGAGTGACGCAGAATCATGATAGTCTTCAGCTGGACGTTGAGGCACTGTCCTGTTCGACTCTGCTCCTGTGAAATGGGTCAGGCCAGGAATGGAGCAGCCCTAAACAAGAGTTTGGGTGCTTACGGGGGTGCGGTGCTGAGGAAGGTTGAAGGTAGCTATCATGGCAATGTTGAGCAAACTCCCCGTCTACACTTTTGAGTTTGCGGGAGGTTTTTTGAAAGATATATAAATGCTGGTTTTTTATTAAGTATATGAATAAAAGAGGGCAATTTTTTATTTTGGCTGCAATTATTGTTATCGCAATTGTTTCTGGATTAGCCGGTATTGCTAACTACGCTAGTGCTGGAAGTGAACAGGAAGCATTTTATGATTTATCTAGGGAGGTTGGGTTTGAAACAAAAAGAGTTTTAGACTGGGGCGTTTTTAATGAAGAAAATGTTGATGTTTTAACTGAGGGATTTTTGTATGAATATGCAAATTATATTGCGACTGAAAGAGAAGAAGTTTTGTTTGTATATGCTGATGAGGAAAGTTTAGAGATTGAGGCTTTAATATTTTTAGAAGAAAGTGTGGGGAGAATTGGTCTTGACACTGGGTCTAATAGAGATAAGGGAATACAGATAAATAGACGAACTGGAAAAGAGGTGGAAGAAGTTTTTGTCGACAATATTCAAAAAAAAGTTACTGTTAGGATAGACGGGATTGATTATACTTCTCATCTCACAAAGGGACAAAATATATTTTTTGTTATAATAAAAGAGGTTGATGGAGAAAGATATGTTGCTACGGGATAAAAAAGGCGTAAGTTTGATGATAGGATATGTTCTTCTTATAGTGATAGCTGTTAGCTTGGGTGCTTTAGTATTTGGTTATCTCAAATATTATGTTTCTGGTCCTCAGGCAGAATGTCCTGATAATCTTGCTTTGAGTATTGAACAAGCTAGTTGTGGGGGTGGAATTGTTATGGTCCAACTAAAAAATAGGGGTTTATGGAATCTTGATGGTGCTTATATTAGGATTGGTGAGCCCGGTAGGGAATTTAAGTTACAGTTAAACGCCCCTCCAGATACTGTTAGGTTTGCTGACTATTATGATACTGAGGGATTGCCTCCTGGCGAGATTTGGCCAAGGGTTGGAGGCCCAAGAAGTTATGACTATACTGGCATAGGTCCTCATATTTTGGAAGTTGAACCTGCCTTATTTATTGATGACGAATGGGTTTTATGTAATGAGGCAATAATCAGACAGGAAATTGAATGTGGTAATGGGGTTAACACAGCACCTATTGTGACAATAAGAAGTCCTGAAAGTACCACATATAGCCCTGGTGAGAACATTTTATTTGATTATAGCATCATTAAAGCAGATACTTGCAAGTTTAGATTGTTTGACATGACTGATGATGTTCAGATAGATGCAAGACAAGGGTTAAGATGGTGTGAGCTAAATCAAGAAAGAACTCTTGAATCAGGAAACCAGTATAACTTTAGCGCTTATGGTGAGAACTCGTTAGGAGAATATGATATAGAGGAGGTAATATTTGATGTGGCAGAGGAGCCTATAAACTATCCTGATATAACCTTAGAATTGCCCTTGACTTATCCACCTAGATTTTATGATAATTGTGGTGCTGTGCCTTACAAGTATTTTGTAAATAATGTAGGGGATAATTCTCCTGTTGAATGTTGGTTTGAGTTATGGGATGACCTTGGAAATCAGATAGGAGATACTCAGATGTTATATGATTCTGACTGCCAGGCTAATAATGAAATAAAAGAGGGAACATTCCATTTTGGTTTAGAAGGGGGAGTGGGAGAAGGTATCTTTAAAGCAAGAGGAAGAGATATTGTTGGGTATGAGATTACAAAAGAGGTCGCATTCCGTATTGAGGATACTGACTGTAAAATTCCTAAAGGCCAAGGAGGTAATGGAATGTACCAGCTTTAGTTAGCTAAACATATAAAAAGAAAAAATGAATAGTAATAAGATGGGAAGAGGGGAAAGGAAAGGATTGTCGCCGGTTGTGGCTACGGTTTTATTGATATCAATAGTTATTGTTTTGGCATTAATAATCTTTCTATGGGCCAAAGGTTTTGTTTCTGAAAAGAACCTTAAATTTCAGAAGGCTATTGAATTATCGTGTGATGATGTCGATTTTGTCGCGGATTATGTTGCAAATAGTAATTACTGTGATGGGGATGATGAAATAGGTATTGTTAATCAAGCAGATGTTCCCATATATGGGATTATTGTGAAGGAAATTGGTCCTGGGAGGGTTAATGCTAATGATATCTTTCCTGATTCAACTCTTAATCAGGGTGAAAGTAGAAGGATTTGTTTAGAGCCAATAAGTGGAAACACAGAGGGGTTGTTAGTTGTCCCTGTCTTGCTCGGGCAGTCTGGCTCGACAAGAAAAACACATGATTGTGATGACTCATATGGGTTCGTCATCCCATTATAGGAAATATTAAAAACTAAAAAAGGTAAATAAAAGGATGAATTTGAAAAAGAGGGGATTGTCGCCGGTTGTGGCTAGCGTTTTGATAATATTGATAACTGTAGTCGCTGCAATGGTTATTGCCTCTTTTGTTATTCCCTGGGTTGGACAGATTGGAGAAGAAGGACAGGAGTGTTTTAATGTTTTAGGAGATTTGTCATTTAAGAGCACCCCTTATATGTGTTATGGATATGATGAAGTAAATACTCAAAATGTCACTGGATTTAGTGTTGAAATTAATAGTGATGAAATAGAGGGCTTCATATTATTTGGGATTAAAGGGGGAAGTTCTGATAGGTTTGTTATTTTGGATGGAGACAGCCATCCTGAATTGAAGATGCTTGAAAATGCAGATTTTAATACACCCTTGGATGTTCCTTCCAGAGGGGGGGTTGTAACCTATGTTTATGATGGGTATATAGATTCATTTGAGATTCGTCCTATTCTAAAAGGAGGAAATGAGTGTGAAAGGAGTGATTCTTTTGAACCAAGATTGTGTTCGAATGATGAGGTTGTTTTGTGTATGTCTCGGAGTGGTGACTTCTGTTAAAGGAAATGTTAAATAAAAAAGGACAGATTTGGGTTGAGACTGTTATTTATACTCTTATTGGGCTGGTTTTGATAGGAATTGTTCTTGCATTGCTTACTCCAAAAATAAATGAAATCAAAGACAAATCGATAGTTGATCAAACCATAGATGCCATGAAAGTTTTTGATTCCAAGATATCTGAGATTGTTGAGGGGGGGGCAGGAAATGTAAGAAATGTTGAATTTGGTATGAAAAGAGGTTCGTTATATGTTGATGGAGTAAATGATCTTGTTATGTATGAAATGGAAGATAGCAGAGTTATATATTCTGAGCCGAGTGTTGCCAGTAATGTTGGACGTATATCTGTCTTAACAGAAGAAGGAAGCATAGGTCACAGAGTTACATTAACTATAAATTATGATTTTGATTTGAAAGTTAATGGGGTTGACGAAGAGAAAAAGTTCACTGCGGCTCCTGTCCCCTATAGGTTCTCGGTCAGCCATGGTGGATTTAGCGTAGGTTCTGAAACTAGAGAAATAATAAATATCGTAGAATTAGGGCAGTAAGAAGATTTAAATAAAAAATTTGTTTAGTCCTTATGAGAAGATGGTGTTGAAAATTAATGTTAATCCCGTTGTTCCTGCATTACCTAGAATCAGGGATAAAACTAAGATAGACTTAAGATATTCATTGATTTCTCCATACGCTAATGCTCACATTTATTGGGATCCCAAAGCGAGAGAGTTGGTTTATGATTTAGAAGAGCCTGTGCTTGATTCGTTAGTGAGGGATACTCTTGAAAAGATAGAGGCTGGAATGGTGGAATTAATTAACATAACTTCCGTTGTTGAAAGGACCGAAGAAGCGTTGATGGACTACATAGATAAGACCGCTAGAATTTTGATAAATGAGCTTGATTTGAAAGTTACTGAAACCGCCTATGAAAAGTTATTCTATTATCTTTATAGGGACTTTATTGGGTTAAATGAAATAGACCCTTTGTTAAAAGATTATTACATTGAAGATATAGAATGTAATGGTGTTAATACCCCTATTTACATAATTCACAGAATTTATAGAAATCTTAGGACCAATATAAAATTTGACAAGGTTGAGAAATTAGCAAGTTTTGTTGAAAAACTTTCCCAAAGGACGGGCAGACATTTATCATATGCCCAGCCATTGCTTGATGGAACTTTGCCTGATGGGAGCAGAGTTAACGCGACTTATACTAAAGATGTTACATCAAGAGGTCCAACCTTTACAATAAGAAAGTTCACAAAAGTTCCTTGGACTCCTACACAATTAATAGCATTGAATACCCTTAGTCCTGAAATGCTTGCATATTTCTGGCTTTTGTTACAATATAAGTCCAATATATTTATAGCTGGAGGAACTGCTTCTGGTAAGACTACTTTACTAAATGCACTTGCATTTTTTATTTCCCCCGAAGCGAGAGTTGTTTCTATTGAAGACACTAGAGAACTTAATCTACCCAGAGAAAACTGGATTCCTGCTGTTGCGAGAACTTCGATAGGGGTTGGAAAAGTTGGGGAAGTAGATTTGTTTGATTTACTTAAAAATTCTTTCAGACAGAATCCAGATTATGCGATTGTTGGAGAGGTTAGAGGAAGAGAGGCATTCGTATTATTCCAGGGAATGGCTTCGGGACATCCCAGCATGGGGACTATTCACGCAGATTCACTGGAAACAATGATTAGAAGGCTTCAAACACCCCCTATCAGCTTATCTCCTACATTAGTTAATACACTTGATTGTGTTGTAGTTATTTCGCATGCAATAGTCAGTAAGAAGCCAACCAGAAGACTTAGGCAGATTGTAGAAGTCGTTAATGTTAATCCTGATGGAAGTACTGTGATAAACACTCCTTTTGTATGGGATCCTAAGCAAGATATCTTCTATTTTAAGAAACAAAGCAAGGTTTTCGAGAAAATATCTGACAGATATGGGATACCTATACAAGATCTCCAGCAGGAATTCATAATAAGAGCCAGGCTTCTTTATGCACTTTATCAGAAAAGGATTTTTGGATTCGAAGAAGTTGAGAAGGTTATAAATGAATATTATCTGAATCCTGAAGCTGTTTTGAGAAGGTTTGGGCTTATGCGTTGAAAGGTATATAAACGTTAATTTGTTTCTTAAAGTATGAAAAAAGAGGATGCGGGGACGCTTTTTCAGTTAAATGAATCTTTAAAGGAGGCCGTAAATAAGCTGGGATATTTTTACAATAAAGGAGATAAACAGAATTTTGAGGCTGTTAAACAAGAAATTCTGGCTATTCAGGGAAAGATTGACGCGTTGGCGAGATAAGATGTTTGAAGAATTAAGGGAGAATATAAGAACCCAAGAAGGATTGATTAGAGAACTTGGTAATTTTTATTCCAAGCTTGGTATGTCTAATCAAGAAGATACTAAGTTAATTATGGGGATAATTGATTCTATAATAAAAAGGATAAGAATTTCCAATCAAACTATACCTGAACTCGTTAGACATGTTACTCTTGCAAAGCAATTTACTAATGTTAAAGTGGGAGATTTACAAAAGGCAAAGAAGATACAGAAGGTTAATTTGGGTAACAAGGAGGTTGCTGTTAAATCTAAGGATAAAAAAAAGTTTATTGAAGAACTTAACATAAGTAAAAGTCTGATTAGAAGGTTGCAGAGGAGTGAATTAAAACAAGAAGAGGAAACAAGTTATGGTGCTAAAAGGGCTGGATTTTATTCTAAGATTGCGAATAAAATTTTTCTGAAAAAATCACAGGATTGGCTCGAAAGAGGATTATTTAGGAAATTGGTGTTGGATATAAGAAAGAGTAATATCAACATTCTGAGTCCTACTTATATATCAATCATGTTCCTTACACCTATTATTATGATATTTGTTTCATTACTTTTAGCTATATTCCTCTTATTTTTTAGCGCGGGTTTTACATTTCCATTTATTACAACTTACGAAGGGAGCTTGGGGATTAGGATTTTACAGACTTGGTGGATAATAATTGCTATTCCAATTTTTACATGGGTTTCATTTTATTTCTATCCAACTTTGGAAAAAAAGTCATTAGGAACAAAGATAGATCAAGAATTGCCTTTTATGGTGATTCAAATGGGTTCTATAGCTGGAAGTGGAATTGAACCTGTTGAAATATTCAAAATTATTGGACTTGGGAAAGATTATAGATATGCAGGGAAAGAAGTTAGGAAATTGTTAAACCAAATAAATATTTATGGATATGATTTGGTTACTGCATTAACGAATATTGCTAATTCCACTCCGAGTAAGAAATTATCAGAATTATTTGGTGGGCTTGCCATTACGATAAGTTCTGGGGGGCAATTGGAGACATTCTTTGAGAAAAGGGCTGACAGTTTACTTTTGGAATATTCTTTGGAAAGAGAAAGATTTACGAAAGTTGCCGAGACTTTTATGGACATATATATTAGTGTGGTTATTGCCACACCTATGATTTTACTATTATTATTGATTATGGTCTCTGTTTCAGGAATAGGTGTAGGGGGCTTGGGAATCACTCAACTGACTACTGCCATTATCTTATTGGTTGCCGTAGTTAATGTTATATTCCTTATCTTCCTGAATATGAAACAGCCAAGCTACTAAAATGTTCAAGATAACAAAAGCACACTGGATAGGCGTAATTTTTGGATTAGTTGTAATTGGGATAGATTTGATATTTTTCTGGGGTGAAAGTTTGTTCTTGTTTTTGTTTGGGATAGGAGTTGCTGTTTTGTTTATGCCCTTCCTGATTAATATAATTATTGAAAGTAGCAAGGAAAAGGAAAAAAATGAGATGTTCTTGGAATTTTCAAGAAACTTGGCTGAGAGTGTTAAGACCGGAACTCCGATTAGCTCAAGTATAATTAATATGGGTGGTAAGAACTATGGTAGTTTGACCCCTCACGTGAGCAAGCTAGCAAATCAAATATCTTTAGGTATTCCTCTTAGAAAAGCTTTTGCGACTTTTGGAATTGAAGTTAAAAGTGATACAATAAGGAGGGCTGTTGGTTCTATAAGGGAGGCAGAAGCGGCCGGAGGAGAGATAGATAGAATACTTGATTCGGTTGCAAATTCAATTAACCAAATTGAGAAACTTAAGAAGGAAAGAAGATCTGCAATATACAGCCTTGTTGTTCAGGGATATATAATTTTCCTTATTTTTGTAGGAATAATGCTTGTTATGGAATTTAAGATACTTCCATTAACCTCGGGTATTGGAAACCTTGAAGGAATAAGCAGTTTTGGAGGAATAGGTGGAACGGGTGGGGCCACTCCTGAACAACTATCCAAGCCTTTTCTTTATCTCTTGCTTATCCAAGGCATCTTTGCAGGCTTTACAATCGGGAAATTATCCGAGGGGAATATACTTTCCGGGATTAAGCATTCTTTTGTATTGACTCTTCTCGCCTTTTTGATTTCCACAGGAGCACGATTATTTGTGACTCCGGAGCCAATTTCAATCATTCTTGGAACAGTAAAAAATCTCGTTCTGGGAGTGTAGCATTTCATAAGTTATGTTTATGTCCTTTAGTATTTTTTCAAACCAAAATCTTCTTGGCTTATCCATTGGTCTTCCAGACAAAGTTATTATAGGAAAACTCGCTATTAACTTCTTACATTTTATCGAAGATAGAAAGGTTTTTACATCCTTATGGGGCATCTTTACTATATCAAAAACCTTTAGGATTAAACAAATGTCTGCTTCTGGCAATTGCGGAAGTGTTCTTATATCTGATAAGATTAACTTGTAATCTATTTTATTTTTTTCAAAGAATATTTTTAAAATTTTAAGATTGTTTTCATCCACATCTTGAGCATAATATTTCGCGCCTGTTTTTGCCAAGACAATTGGATTGAGACCACAACCTATATCCAAGATAGATTTGGGATTATTTTGAAATATTTCTTTTTTTAAATCTGGATAAAAAGAAACCCTTTCATTGGTGGATTTATGATTTTGTACTATTTTGTCAAACTCTCCTTTTTCTGCCAATTTTAATAATTTTGATGAGCTCTTGAATCTTCCCACTAATTTTCTTAGTTCTGCCCTAACTTCTTTTATTACAATTTTTTCATCTTTTTTTGATTTTGGTTTTATCTTTTCCAGCACTTTTTTTAGGGAATCTTGAACGACTGAATCCGAAATTCCCGAGAGTTCTTTTTTCTCTTTGATTTTTCTTACATAATTCATTTAATAAAGAGCTGAGAAAGTTATTTAAATCTGTTTAGATACCTGAGAACATGAGGGGAAAGAGAGGTCTGCAGCATGTTGAATTTATAGTTTCTTTTGTGGTATTTGTTAGTTTTCTTGCACTTGCCTTCTATTTTTTTAGCCCTGTTCGGGGGGACAGGATAGTGGATTCAACTCTTTTTTACACTTTTGATGAAATAACTGATAATGCTACAGTAAGACTGGCTACATATTCATTAAACATGGATAAAAATCTCCAGGAAAATGTTGTAGGTATTCCATTTCCTGAGGAGGCAGGCTTGGGTGTCAGGGCAGAAAATCAAGATGGAATAGTTAGGGGAAGCGGGTTTGATGAGTCTAATGTTTATATTAACAGAGGGGGGGATTCCTTTTTCTTTTTGTTTTTTTCTGAAGAATACCCTGATTCAGGAGTTAGAGGAAATATCTTAAGTTCTGATAATTATACTGTTTCATCTTCGGAAGAAAGATATGTTTATAGTGAAAATAAGATTCTATATCTAAAGGGTATTTATGACAGCGACTCTGGATATGAAAAACTGAAAAAAGAGTTTAATCTCCCTGTTAGGAGTAGTTTTGGTTTTGTTGTTGAGTTTGATGACGGGACAAAGATTTCTGCAGAAAAGAATATACCTGAAGGATTAGAGGTATTTAGCGAAGATAAAAGAATAGAAATTTTAAAGAAAAATGGAAAAATAGAGTTCGCTAATCTGAGGGTGATAATATGGTGAACAAAAGAGGCATTATCAGGATATTGGAAGCGACTATTGCATTAGTTATAATAATAAGTTTTCTTTTTTTAACTCAGGCTAGGACAAGAGATGTTTCTCAACCAGATTTTAGTGAAAGGGCACAAGATGTATTGGAAGAAATATCTAGGCAATCTAGTTTGAGGGATGAAGTTTCTTCGGTTTCTCTTCTTCCGACAGGAAGAGCGACAATAGAAAGTGGAGTGCTGTATGATTTTGTTGATTCGAGAATTCCTGAAAGTTATCTCAAATTCCAATTTAGAATTTGTGAGCAGATAGATAAAATTTGTTCATCTGATAGATTTATCGAAGGAGATGTTTATGCTGCTGAAAGAGTTATAGTGCCTTCAGTCGATTATAATAATGTGGGGGGATTGGAACCACGAAAGATTGCGTTGTTCATATATAGAAATGAAGTATGAGTTTTTAGAGCACACGGCAGATGTGAAATTTAGAGTTTATGGAAAGACATTTGGAAAGATTTTTGAGCATACTGCTTTAGCTGTTTCCGAAATACTATCTGGAGGAAATAAGGTTGATCCAATTTCTGTCAAAGAAGTTGAGATTGAGGGGAGTGATAAAGAAAGATTATTATGCGATTTTATAGATGAATTGATTTATTATTTAGATGCCGAGGATTTTTTAGTGTCAAAGGCTAAAGTAAAAGTTAAAGGGAATAAGTTGAAAGCGAAAATTTTTGGTGATGATGCTCTCGCTTATCCAGGTTTGGACCATATTAAGGCGGCAACTTATGCAGAGATGTATGTCAAAAAGAAGAAGGATGGCTGGGAGGCTCAAGTGGTTGTGGATGTTTGATAATCCTTTATTTTAGGCCACAAATATCCTCCTGTAATCTTCTGATATTTTGGGGATTAAAATAAAATTGTTTTCTGAAATTTCCATCTCGCAACTTCCAAATGTTTTAAAAGAGATTTGATAAATTATTTTTTTGTTTTCTGTATCCTCAAATACATTCTTTTCGATTTCGTGACTGCACCCGCCACCAGAAACGGCTTTACCAAGAAGAGTGTATTTTAAGAAATCTATTTCTGGATAGTTATAATCATTACAACCAATATCAAAAAGTTCTTGTGTTTTATTCCATTAAAGTGTGGGGTTTGTTTGAACCTTTGGATGCTCAAGGTTGCATTCGTCCATGCACTATAAAGTACATGGTTTTCTGCATCGGCAACCTTGACATAAAGATTGGGTGATTTGAATGGACCGGTGTCGATAGCTTGTTGATATTCTTCTTGATTCCTAATTACCCCCTCTTTTTTTTGAAAAAAACCCATACATTTCAAATCTAAATCTTGGCACTCTATTTTTTAATTCACCGATTGGCAAATCTATTGTTTGATAAAGCATAACTAGAAGAATTATGATAACTATGATAAGAGTTACAATCCAATATGATTTAGAGAACCTACTTTTCTTTATGTTCTCTAGTAGGCGATTAGTTTAATAAAGCTAGCTAATTAATTAATTACATGAAGAAGAAATCAGAGAACGTATATGAAATTCCTGAAACAGGCAAGATGAAAGTGCCGGGGATAGTTTATGCTTCTGAAAAATTGGTAAAAAATATTGAGAAAGACAAAACTCTTGAACAAGTGAGGAATGTTGCTAAACTCCCGGGAATATTAAAAGCTAGTTACGCAATGCCTGATGCACATCAAGGATATGGATTTCCAATTGGAGGGGTTGCAGCTTTTTCATTGGATAAAGGAATTGTCAGTCCTGGGGGAGTTGGATATGATATTAATTGTGGTGTTAGGCTATTAAAGACTGGATTGAGTAAGAAAGATTTTTTAAAACAGAGAGAAAAAGTGACGCATGATGTAATGATAGGAATACCTTCGGGAGTTGGAAGGAAAGGAAAATTTAGTTTTACTGAGAAAGAAATTAAAGAAATTATGGAACAGGGTGTTAGATGGATGGTTGGAAAGTATGCGGAGAAAAAAGACTTAGAAAGAATTGAGGACTCTGGATGTATAAAAGGCGCTGACTCCAGTAAAGTATCTGGAAAGGCAATTGGAAGAGGAAGAAATCAGCTTGGCACATTAGGGGCTGGAAATCATTTCATTGAAATTCAAGTTGTTGATGAGATATTTGATAAAAAAACTGCGGGAGCATTCGGTTTGAAATTGGGGGAGGTGGTAATAATGATTCATTCTGGAAGCAGGGGATTAGGACATCAAGTTGCTTCTGATTATATTAAAAAGATGGAATCCGAATATGGATTCAAACATCTGCCAGATAGAGAATTGGCAGCCGCACCTTTAAAATCCAAATTGGCGAAGGATTATTTGAGTGCGATGAGGGCAGCCGCTAATTTCGCATTCTGCAATAGACAATTTATGACTTATAAATTAAGAGATATTTTCAAAAAGCATTTTGGAAAAAAGATAGAGATTGTTTATGACATTGCACATAACATTGTAAAGTTTGAAAAGTATAAAATAGATGGGAAGATGAAGGAAGTATGTGTGCATAGGAAAGGCGCTACAAGGAGTTTTGGGCCTGGAAGAAAGGAACTAGGAAGTAAATATAAGAAAACAGGGTGCCCTGTTTTAATTCCCGGTAGTATGGGTACATTTTCTTATGTTCTTGTTGGGACTAAAAAGGCGGAAGAATTATCTTGGGGAAGTACTGCCCATGGTGCTGGAAGATTGATGAGCAGGAAAAAGGCAATGCAGGAATTGACTAGGAAAGAAGTGGAATCTAAATTGAAAAAGCATGACGTTTATATCGAAGCAGGAAGCAATAAGGGTGTTGTGGAAGAAGCTCCCGAGGCATATAAAGACATTAACGAAGTAGTTAGAGTGAGTAGTGAAATTGGCTTAGGAAAAATGGTAGCTAAGTTAAAGCCTCTAGCAGTCGTGAAGGGTTAATAATCTTTATAAAGTTCTATTTGCTGTTACCAAGATGGGAAAGAGGTGGATGTTATTAGGAGTATTGTTTGTTGTTGTATTGGCAGTTAATGCTAGTGCAATTAATGTCTGTACTGCTGAGGAATTGGATGCTGTAAGGAATAATTTGACTGCAGATTATGTTCAGGTTTGTGATATTGATTTAGAAGTTTTTGGAGAATGGACACCTATCGGTGGAGATAATAACGAATTTACTGGAACATATGATGGTAATGGTCATAAAATAAGTGGATTAGTGCACAATAGCGCAAATAGCGTTTCGGTTGGGCTTTTTGGTGGATTAGGGTCTACTGCGATTGTTTCTAATGTTAGATTGGAAAGTGCAAGCATTATTGTTTCTGGCACTTTTTCTAAATGGACTGGTGGAATTGCAGGATATAGTGATGGAACAATAAGAGATTCCTCTGTTAGTGGAGTTGTCGTAGGTTATCATGGTGTTGGAGGACTTGTTGGATATCTTGGAAGGAATGGAATTATAGAAAGATCTTTCTCAACTGCAAATGTTGAGGGAGGAGATGTAACTGGAGGTCTAGTAGGACTTACTCATATTGCTGGTAATCCTCAAGTAATTGACTCATATTCTAATGGTAGTGTTACCTCTTCTGTTAATCGGGCTGGAGGTTTGATTGGAGATATATCGAATGCAACAGTTACAAATTCTTATTCTTCTGGATTTGTTAGTTCCCCTCATTGGGCTGGGGGTTTGATTGGAGGAGTTGGAGGGGGTTTAATAACAAGTTCTTACTGGGATAAAGAGAGTGGTGGTCAAACTACCAGTGCTGGAGGAGTTGGAAAAACAACAGCCCAGATGAAACAACAATCAACATTCCAGAACTGGGACTTTGCAAATGTGTGGAATATTGTTAATGAGGAGACATATCCTTGGTTGAAATGGGAGGGGGCTCAGGACTTTGCATGTTCTTCACAAGATCAGAAGATTTTAGGAATATCTGCTGTTACCAATGCACATGGGGAGATAGCTAATCAAAATAATTATTTGATTGATATTTGTTACGATGATATCTTTGGTGTTAAATACTCTGGAGCAACAAGAGACTGTACAATAGAAGGAAAGGTATTAAGACTATCGGGAGATACAAATGCGCATGGGGAGATAATAGAAGAAAGCACCGGCAGTTATAGTGATGTTTGTTACGGAGATTTGGATTGTAATTCTATTTCCTTGACGGAACAATGTGATATAGCCAATGGTCAGAGAGAGGTTATATCTTTGTCTGGAAACACAAATGCTCATATGGAAACTGCGGATGCGGATGGGTTCCAGAGTGGATATAAGGTTTGTTGTTATTCCGGACAATCGGGAGGTGGGCCTGGAGAGATTACTTATGTTGAATGGCAGGATGCATTTGGAAGTAAAATAACAGAGACAAATAAAGGAAGAACTGTTACTGTTTATGCTGAGACAACTGCAGAGGATGGAACTATAATAGAATTTGATGTTTGGGATGATGACGGCATATTTGGAAGGGATATTATTTTTGGAAAGGATGGATTTGGAGGTTCACTTGTTGGGAGCATAGAAAATGGGCTTGCAAGTTCCTCATTTAAAATAACTAATGAAATTGTAGATTCTGCTGGTGGTGAAATTGATTGTAAGGATGGATTGGAATTTTATTTTGAGGCTAGAATACCTGATTCTTCGATGGAAAGTGGATTGTTGACTGTTTCATGTGAAGAAGGCGATAATGAACCTCCTCGTGCTAATATTACTTCTCCAACTCATAGAGGAATATACTTTACCAACGTCCCTATTTTATTCAACCAGAGTAGTTTTGACCCTGAAAACAACATTATCAATTTCTTATGGGTAGTTGAAAAGAATGGAGAGCTTTTCTTTGAAGATACTAGAGAATCATTCTATTATAGTTTTGACCAGAATGATGCAGACCAATATACTATAACATTGAGAGTCGAGGATGAATATGGATTATATGATGAAGACCAGGTTTCAATAATTGTTACAGCGAGTCCTGGGATGATGGCTTATATCAATGAGCCATTCCACCAAGCGGTGTTAAGAGATTTAGATTTGAAATTTAGGTTTAATGCTAGTGATAGTTATGTGATTAATACTGTGCAAGGAAATTTCTCAAACAATTGTGACTATTATATAGAATGTACTGGGGGTAATTGTCCTCCTAAGACAGAAAACTCGCCTAATGGATGTAATAAAGACAAGCTTGATGTTAGTCCACCACTTGATGTAGGATTTAACGATGGAAATTTGTTATTCAGTTGGAGATTTTATGATGAAGTTCTGGATAACCCTATTATGGAAATTGATAGGGTGACTGGAATAACAGCATTTGGGGTTTCTTCCCATAACTTTAACGATAAGAATATAGGGTTGAATCTTAAATTTGATAATGGAACTGGAGATTTAGTTATTGATAAGAATACAAATAGAGAATTTACTCTTGTAGACGGAAGACAGTGTATTGAGGGAGGTAGGACTTGGCTTGAGTTGGATGAGAATGGATTTGTTATTGGAGAGTATGATACATTAAACAATCCTGATGCTTGTAAGGGTGTTGATGGCACTGCTGGAACTGGTGATGATTGTTGTCCGGCTCTTATGAAATGTGTTGATGGAGAAGGCTGTGTTTCTGATGAAGGAAGTGATATAACTTCTTGCGGGGATTATGAGACATCTGGACAATGTTTTACAGATGAATACGGAATAGGGAGACTTCCTGAGCCTGTTGATCCGATGTGGGATACTTTGAATTGTGGAGGTTTGGATGAAAATGGCAGAATCGTGCAATGCGAATGTGATTGGGATACTGATGATGATGAATGCGGATTGAAGGCGAGTTATAGAGATTCAGGAGGAGGAAATAATGCCTGTGAAGAAAACACTTGTTTGGTGACTTATGAGGAAGGACAGTGTGATAATGGTTTCATGGAAATATATGTAAATGCTAAATGGGAAGGGGGAGAATGTGATAAGGGAGTTGGAGAAGATGAATGTAATGAGTTTGGTGGCACCCATATAGTGCCTTGCGGAAGACCCATAATTGAACTTCCATTCTTTGGAGGAGTTCAGTTTGCCATTGCATTGATAGTAATATTTATCATATATTATGTATTTTTCAGGACTAAAAAGAGGAAATAGAATGGCAAATAAATTTTATGGTGGTTTAATTATAATAATTTTTCTTGCCGTTGGAGTTTTTGCAAGTTTTGATTATAATGGAAATAGCCTTGTAACGAGTTATGCCGAAGGAGAGATTATTAAGGGAAGTGTGAATATTAGTTTTAATAATGAGAAAGCGGAGAGCATGTTTACGTCTAATTTGGACGGGGAGAGCAGTTTATTGGATTTCCTTTTGAATAATAGTCTGGAAATTGATGTCGATTTTGATTGTAGTACGCCTGATTGTGAAACAGGATATGAGCCTCTTAGCGAATTAAATCAATTTGTTCTAGAGGATGAAAGGGTATTAGGATTTAGAGTTTCTGGGAATGACATATCTTCGGTGGAATCTGCAAAATTTAGAATAACCGGAAATTCTGGAAATAGCTGCATTAATCCGGTGTTCATAGACATATTAAATAACAACCAGGAAATTTTAGTTTCAGATAGTTATGTTGAAGACGAGTATTGTGGGAATACAAATAGGGGTTGCTTTGATACCGGTGCTAATTTAGATGAAGTTCAAGTGGCAACTTCTCCTTACTGTAATAAGATGGTTATTCCTACTGGTCCTGGCATAGAAGTTGGAGCTAAAATAAAAAATACAACAAAAGGTGTTGCTGATTTGAAAATGGAATTGTATGGTATTGATGGTGATTTTATCGATGCATGCGATTTACCAAAGCATACTCAAATAGAAGAAACATTGGGTTGTGTTATTAATTACAGCATTGTTCAACAGGATGAATATTTAGTTTGTGTGAAAAGAGCGAGTGCGACTGGGAATCCAAATTATAAGATAATGTCTGAAAATGAAGAGGAAATCTGTGGTACTGATAATTTGGGAATAAGCTATACAAGAGATTATGATATCTATATGAAAGTCTTGAAATATGGACCTATCGACATGATTGTTGATGATGGATTATTTAATAAAAAATACAATTTTAATCTTAAGGGTTACATAATGGACTACATATATGACAATTATGCTGGAGATTGTCAGCCTGATTGTGTTGTGCCAATTAGATTTTATGGTGGTAGCCAAGTAGAATTCAGTTTGAGTGATATAGAATTTAGTTTTAAAGATGGAAATACCCTTGTTGAAAAAAACAGCATTTATGATGTAACTGAAACCCCTGCGTTGATTAGCTTAGAGGATTTGATATTAGATTTAAGTAAGGCAGGCTTCAGCGTTCCTTACGATACTAACCAAAATAAGTTTAAATTATATTTAGGCGGGAATAAAATATTTGAGGAGCCCATAGAAGTAAGTGAGAGTTTTGAATTTGATGTTAATCCAAAATTTGTCGCGTTTGGTCAGAGCACTGTTTTCTATGCTAGTGCTTCTGATGGAAACATAACTAAAACCGAATGGAAGTTTGGTGACGGAGATGAAGAAATTGTTAATGGTAACAGAGTCACCCATAGATATCTCGAGCAAGGGGAATTTGATTTAGAGGTAACTGCAACAAAGGATGGAAACATTACTGGAACTAGAACATTTACAATTCTTGTTGCTGATGCTAAGGAATCTGCAAGAATAACCATAGATGACTACAATTCAAGGATTGTAACAGTTAAGGAAAATATCTTGGATTATCCTGATTGGTTTGGTATCTATCTAACCATCGCGATTAACGTTGAAGGGATTGAAAATAAATTGAGCGTTCTTGAAAGTCAATATGAGGGTGCTACTGAGGATGAAAATTATACGGAAATTATGTTAGAACTTTTGGAATTGAAAGTTCCTAAATCTATAAATTCGACTATAAATGGAAAACTCCCTCTTGTGATTGGTTATGAGAATTTCAACATAGGACATATAGAAGATTTAAGTGGGGATGAAGTTGATAATGATAAAGCAGAAAAGGCAATATTGGGTTGGATGGATGAATACTTTAGTGGGAGCATAGGCTTTGATGTAATCAGTGGAGATTTTGATTCGGGAGTTGAAGCTATTTCTACTAAGTTTGAGGTTGACGTTAGTGTTGATGACGGTGTGCCTGCAACTTCGTACTTAATCATGAATCCAGGACTAGATGAAGTAACATTTTCCAAAGAGTCTGGTCAGATGGACGTTTCAGGGGCTACATCGGTTAAGATGGATACTACAAGAAAAGTTTTAGAGTTTGCCATGTCCGGCGAAGTTCTGGCAGAGGATTTAGGAATTTATATATCTCCTTTCCCTTCTGAACTTGACTTGGAAGAAGATACTGAAACCGGGGAAGAAGATGAAGGCTTCAAGTGGAGAAGGTTTATAATTGGGATTATAGTTTTAATTGTACTGGCTTTTATTGCATACATAATAATGCAGGAATGGTATAAGAGGAATTACCAACACCACTTGTTTAGGAATGATAATGACATTTACAATTTGATTAATTTTGTTTATAATGGTAGGAAGGCTGGAATGAATGACAGGCAGATAAAGTATAAATTGAAGCAAAGTCGATGGAGTGGCGAACAAATAGATTACGCAATAAAGAAATTGGATGGAAAGAGAACCAGAATGTGGGAAATTCCTTTGTTCAGAGGCAGAGAAAAGAAGAAAATCAAGAAAGAAATCATGAAGAGGCAAAATCCGAGATTTGCTTATTGATAATCACTGGAAAGAGATAGTTTAATTAGCATAAGATTTATTAAAAGGTATAATTTAATGGTCGTATGATTAGAATAATAAAGAGTTGGTCAAAAAGGGTGTTGAATAGCCTCTTTGGAAGAAAGGATAACATCAAATTGGGTTTCTATGGGCCTCCAAATGCGGGAAAGACTAGTCTTGCTAATATAATCTGCAAGGATTGGACTGGCGAGGAGATTGGAAGTGTTAGTGATGTCCCTCACGAGACTAGAAGCGTTCAAGTCAAAGAAAAAGTTGAGATAGAGCATAAAGGAAAGAAACTTACTTTTAAAATTGCAGATACGCCGGGAATTGCAACAAAGATTGATTATGAGGATTTTTTGAAGTTTAAAATGAAAAAGAAAGCTGCTAAAAAAAGAGCTAAAGAAGCTACACAGGGAATAATTGAAAGTATAAAGTGGTTGGATGATATGGATGCTATAATTGTTGTTCTTGATGCTACAGAGAACCCCTATTCACAAGTTAATATAACTGTTGTTGGAAATATTGCGGCTAAAGAAAAACCGGTTTTGATTATCGCGAATAAGATAGATTTGAAAAAAGCTAATGTGAAGACGATAGAAGCAGCCTTCCCTGAATATGAGGTTGTTGGAATCTCTGCTAAAAAGAAGAAAAATATCGACGATTTTTATGAAGCCTTGTTTAGGCTCTCTAAAAAAGTTTAAATAAGGAAAATGGCTAATAAGGAAATGAAAAGGAAAAAGAGGTCTAGTTCCAGTTCTAGAAAGGTGAAGGGATTGGGCTTGCATGTGATTCCGTTTTCCGAAGTGCAATACTTATCTATTACAGATAGAATAAAGAAAATATTAAAATTAATCTTGGGAAATAAAATTGTGATTCTACAGGGAAGGTTAAAAGTGGAGGAGGAGATAAGATTGATTGAAGACACCATGGCGATGGTAGATCACATAAAATCATTCAGGGGGATTGAGCTTGCAGTTATAGAACCTAGCTTGAATGATTCAGGAATTATGGCAAAGATGAAACAAGGAATAGCAAATAGACTCTCAGGTAATACTGGGGCTTTGACGATAATTGGACCTGCGTCTATTGTTAAGGAAATAAAGAAAGATCCTAAGAAACTTGAAGTTATGTTGGGATAGAGAACAAGTAATTTTATTAATGCCTTTATACTGGAATGTCTATGCCACACCAATGCGTTCATTGTTCAAAAGTATATGAGGATGGTTCTGACGCAGTCTTAAAAGGGTGTAAGGATTGTGGGAGCAGATTTTTCTTTTATCTTAGCCATGAAAAATTAGAAAAAATAAGAAGTTCCGGAAAAGAAAGATTGAATTTGACAAGTGCTGAGAAAAAACAGATTGAGGAAGATGTTAGGGATATTGTTGGCGTGGAAGAGGAAGATGCTCCAATCGTGATGGATTTTGAGAGTGTTAAAGTGATTAAACCCGGAAAGTATTTGTTGGATATTGGAAATTTGTTCAATAAAGAAAGGCCTTTAGTCTATAAGCTAGAGGATGGGAAATACATAGTTGATTTGATTGGAAGTATGCAAAGGGGAAAGAAAGGTGTTTAACTACAACTTTTAGAAAACCTCAAGAATCAAAGAAGGAGAAGGTATTTAAATCGGAAAAGATTAGCGACAATATGAAATTAGAGGTGAATGTTGAGAAGAGGTATGCTATCGGAATGATTATGAGTTTTTTGATTCTGGCAGGAGCTATTTTTGGTGTTGCTCAATGGAACCAGCCCGATGTTTGGCATGATGCTAGTGCTGTCAAGGTTAATGTTAATGGGGAGAAGGATTTACAGACTGCGATAAATAATGATTTTTGTAGAGGTGATGGAGTAAATTGCCCTACTGGCTCTATAAATTACATGGCTACTTGGACTCCTGTTTCTAAGAGTAACCAGTTTTATCAGGACGGTGATTTAGATTACGCTAATTTGAATATTCCCCCAGATGCGAATGAAATATTAATTTATGTTAGAGGATGGCAACAGGGAAAGGCTGGAGGGACCATAGGTATAAAGGAGATAGATATTTACACTAAAGAGGGTACTAAAGAATATTTGACTAAATTTGGAATGCTTGAAGGTGTCAATAATTTTGATTATGGAAGTTCTTCGGAGGACATGTGGCTTCCAATAACCAGCGATAACAAGGTTTATGTTAGAGGAATGGATTGGACAGGTCAACAAGATTGGATTCAAATTGACATTTTAGGTTATCGTTAATCCCATAATTTAAAAACAATATTGGCTTTCTTATAGAATGAAAAGAATACTTAAAGAACAGATTGATTTGATTAGACCAGCAAAAAAAGAGTTGTTGGAAATAAAAAAGGAAGTCAATCTATTTGTGGAAGAGTTGAAAAAAGAAGTTAATAGGGGCAAGCAAAAAGGCGATGTTTTTGTTGGGGGAAGCTTTGCCAAGGGAACTCTTGTTAAGAAGGATAAGTATGATGTAGATGTTTTTGTAAGGTTTGACTGGAAATATGAAAAACTATCAGAACTATTAGTAAAGCCCTTAAAGAATCTTGGTAAAAGACATAAGTGGAAAGTTGAGAGGATTCACGGCAGTAGAGACTATTTTAGAGTGTATTTTTCTGATAAGAGTTATTTTGAAGTTATTCCTGTTACTAAAATTAAACATCCTAGGGAGGAAAGGAATGTTACTGATTTAAGTTATTTTCATGTGCCTTATATCAAAAAGAGGATTAAAGGGTTGGAAGAGGACATAATGCTGGCTAAAACATTTTGCCATGCGCAAAAGGTTTATGGGGCTGAGACTTATGTTCAGGGATTTTCGGGATATGCTTTGGAATTGTTAGTTATTCATTATAAGGGATTCAAAAAAATGTTGAAACAATTAATTAAGGTAAGAAAGGATAATAGGCTAATAGTTGACCCTGAAAAGCATTACAAGAGAAAGAATGATGTTTTGTTTGATATGAATGAAGCAAAGCTACAATCACCAATTATTTTAGTTGACCCCACTTATAAAGAAAGGAATGCCCTTGCAGCGTTATCGAGAGAAACTTTTGAGAGATTCCAGAGTGCTGCTAAAAAATTTCTTAGGAATCCTAAGAAAAACTATTTTGTTAAGAAACCGATTGATGTTAAAAAATTGAGAAAAATTAAAGGGGAATTTATACATGTTAAACTTGAAACAGATAGACAGGAAGGAGATATTGCAGGAACAAAACTAAAGAAGTTCTCTGAATTTTTGATAATGGAGATGAAGGAGTATTTTAAGATTAAAAGAGATGAGTTTGATTATAATGATAGCAAAGATGCTGATTTGTATTTAGTTGTTGAAAGTAAGAGAGAAATTATTAGGATGGGTCCCCCGAACTATACTAAGAAGTTAAGGAAGCACATACAAGCTTTTAAGAAAGAGCATAAAAAGACTTTTGTTAAGGAAGGGATTTTACATGCTAAGATAAAAGTGAATTTTACAGGTAAAGAATTTATTCAGAAATTGAAGAGAAGGGATGAAGTTAAGGATATGGGGATAACAGGGATAAAAATTAAATAAATCCTGAAATTTCGTATCCTGCTCCTGTAAGAAATCTTCTTGTTTCTTGAGTTATCCCCCTAAATAAATCGTCTCTTTGGGAGGAAATAATCAGTAATACCTCTTACGTTCCGTCTCCTTGTCCAGGGATATAGTGTCTCTTGACTGTCACCGAAGAATCTCTGGACTGATATGGATTTTTGGCTATTAAGCCCTTTCCAAAGGTCGTAAATCCTGAACGCTCTCTCGTTAAACCGAGTTCTCCCATTAGGGCTTCAAAACCTTTGTTTTATCTACTAGCATCTTCAGGGAGATAGGTCCTTTCTTAGAATAAGCTGTTGTTACAGTTCTCATCTTACCTTAAACTAAAATTAAGCATTCCGTTTAAAGCCTCTGAGAAGTAGGGTGCGTTAATCCAGAGTCCTATTTCCTCATCTGAATGCTCGTATGTTATCATGAACAGAGATTCTCTTTTATCAGCAATTATGAATCTGCCCTTGTTAGATGTTATTTTAGCATTTAACTTGTGCTTATTGTTTATTTTCCTTATGTCTGATTCCTGACCATTAAGGGCGATTTTTACCCTTATGTTAGATTTCTTAAGTTTCTCAATTTCAGGTAACAAAATTCTTGATCTCTTATCAAAATCCTGAACGGATGTGCAGATTGCAATTTCTTTCTTTGCATTTCCGAATATATCTCTTAGTTTCGAGTTAATGTGTGTCTTTCCCTTTAGAGCTCCTGAAAGATCTTCTGCCTTTACTGGGGAAATTCCAGCAGAATAAAGTTGTTCAAGTTCCTTGTATTCATCCCTTTCTCTTAATTTTCCAAGAAGTTTTACTTTTTCTTGAGCTTCTGTTAGAACATTAGATTTTATTTTTTCTATGATTGCATGAGGTTCTACTGCTATATACTTAACTGGTTTTCCAATCTTAATTATTGCGAATCCTCTCTTTGCTAGGGATTCTAAAACATCATAGGTTCTTGATCTAGGGACACCTGATAGCTCTGCAGTCTCTCCTGCTGATACAACGCCTTTAGATAACAGGGCTAGCCAAACCTTTGTCTCATAGATATTTAGGCTGAAATGGTCTTTTATCTTGTTTACTAGTTCTTGTTTTACTATCATTTTGCTTTATAATTCCCTATTTTTGAGCCTGGTACTATGGTTTGATCACTTATTGTTAAACCACTCCGTACAATCTGCCTTCCTAATTCTTGCGCATCATCGGTTCTTGTCCAAAAGTCTATTTCCCTGATGTTTCTTTGTTCTGCATAGGACACAGAGCTATAATTATCTAAGATTTTTCTGAGATTTCCTAGATTATCCTCTCCTATTGAGTTTATTTTTACTGTTCCTGATACTATCATGTAAAAGTGATAAATATCGGGTATATAAAGGTTTTGGTTGTTGTACCTTTAAGATAGTAAAATCGGAAGGTTTAAATATGGAAATTTTTAAGAGGGACTATGCCAATAGGATTTAATAGACCTTCAGATAGGAGAGAATATGATGGAATAGTCTTAGTTGCGCCTGGAGATGATCTTTATTTTTCGAAGGTGGGCAAGACAATTATACAAACCGTAGGTAATGGCACTATTGCTGCAAGTTATGTTGGAATGAATCCTGGAGGTTATATGGTAACTGATAGACACATAGGTGAAAAGGATGGGAAAGTTGCGATTATAAATGATATAAAACTATTAAAACCTGCATCTGAGATAACTATATCTGACAAAGACTTAGAATCTTTCATTGAGAATTTTCAAAAAGCAATGGATAGAGCGGAAGCGGATAAAAAGGACAAAGATAAATAATTTATACTCTAAATGCCTGGTTTTTTATGAAAACAGAGGTGAGATGTTTTTATCAATTATTTGGGAGCCCATATCAGTGTTGTATAGGATGTGAGCCTGATTTAGATCCAGAACATGGTATAAATAATGAGAGTTGTGATAGATATTACCCGGTTAATGTTAGAATTTTAGATTTTGTGGATGCGATTCGTAGAGATGTTCGTGATACTTGTAATAACTTAGATTAGTAATGCTATTCCGAGAGCAATTAGACATCCTACTGTGATGAATGGCATTGCCGGGTAGAATTTCCCTTTCTCAGATACATAGAACAAGTATGTTAGGGCTATTGTAGCACCTATTGCTATTAATAGTGCTTGAGCTAAACCCATATAAGCCAGGACAACTCCTGATAGAATCATTGGAAATACTATATCTCCGCCTCCCAAAATAGCTACACTGACTTTCATTGGTTTCTTGGACTTGGATTTTTTCCTTCCTTTTAGTAAAACGCGGTCTTTCTTTCCTAGATATGGTACGAAGAATCCCGGGAATACTTTGACTTTTTCCATCTGGTATTTAGCCATTTTCTGCATGAATCCTGCATGCCAAACAGCATACATATCATATATGGATATGATTACAAGCAACAAAACGACAGACCAAACACTTAATAGCGGGACAAAGACGGCTGCGATTCCGGGATAAACTAATAATTCTGTTATATTATGAACTATTATGTTTCTTTTGAACACTTTAAAGAAAGCTAGAGGTAATGCAATGATTATTGCTATTAAAGATGCGTAGGGCACTTTAAAGAGAAATGCATTTAACGCTAATCCGATACCCACTATTATAACGATGAAAAACCAAACTCTTAATACAACTTCTGCTCTTAATTTCATTAAAACCAATACCAAAGAAACTGCAATTACTAATGCTATGATAATAGATGTTGTTGCTGAACCCGGAGACACATCTTCCGGAGGAGTAAATCCATAAGGGAGATTATAATCTGTGCTGTTTATTTCTCCAGAACCCCCTTTTATCGCTGCTGAAGCAGGAAGATACATAAAACTGACAAATATTCCTATTAGCTGGGCTAAAAGAAACATTGCGAGAAGAATCATAGTCACCTTTTTTGTATGTTTCATTATTAAAACACCTATGGTTTCTTTAAGTTCAACTTCCCTTATAAAGTCTCTTATTTATTTCAGTCTAATCGTCTCTAAATTCCTTGGAACTGTAGTTTCTACGCGATTCATTTTATATAATGAGGACGCCAAATCAAGAGATTTTGAAACCTCTCCGTGATTAATAATTATTTTTTTAGGGCGGGGATTCATTCTATTTATGTATTGAACCAATTCATTTCTTCCAGAGTGCGGGGATAAACCATACATTGTTTCAACTCTCATCTTTACTTCTACTGTTTCCCCAGACTCTTCTATCCGCACGACTTTTTCTCCCGCCTTAACTTTTCCTCCTAAAGACATGGGGGCCTGGTAACACCCAAAGATAAGGAGATTTTTTGGATTGTCTGCCAAATTTCTAAAGTATTCCACGGATGCTCCACCTACTAGCATTCCAGATGTTGCAATTATGATGCATGGGCCTCCTTCAATTACTTCCTTTCTTTCTGTTGGAGAGCCAACACGTTTTAAGATAGATGATGTAAAAGGATTATTGTCCTGAAATATTTGTCCTCTGACATTTGATGATAGGAAATCTGGATATGCTGTATGAATTGCAGTAATATCCCAAAGCATCCCATCCAAATATACTGGAATCTCAGGTAATTTTCCTGTTCTTATGGCCTCTTCGACTCTAAGCATTGTTTCCTGAGCGTGTCCTAAACCTAGTTCCGGCAAGAGAATTTTTCCACCTTTCTTTATAGTTTCGTTTGCAGCATCCAAGAATTCTTGTTCTACCTCTCTCATTGGCGGATGAATGTCTGTTTTAGCACCATATGTGGATTCTAATGTTACTGTTTCTGCTCTTGGGAACCTATTAACCGCTGGATCAAGGAGTCTTGATTTTTTGTAATTAGTATCTCCAGTGTAGACAAAATTATGGGCACCATTTCCTATATTTATGTGTGTGACTGCTGAGCCTAAAACATGTCCTGCATTGTAGAAAGTTATCCTTATATCTGGTGTTATGTCATGAACTTCTCCATAATTTAAACAAATGGAATGTTTAACCATATCTTTCACTTGTTCGGCCCTGAATATTGGAGCTTCTGCTTGTTTGTATGCAACGCCTATGAAATCTAATGCTAGTAGGGCAGATATATCTCTTGTCGGAGCAGTCATATATACCGGTCCTTTGTAGCCCATTTTGTACAAATAAGGAATTAAAGCTGAGTGGTCTGTGTGTGCGTGGCTTAAAATAATTGCATCTATCGTCGATATATCTCCAATTTCAGAAACATCCAGATAGGGGAATCTATCAGGGCCTTTTGAAATTCCAGGGTTAATTCCGCAATCTAAAAGGATTTTCGAATTTGGAGTTTGTAATAATAAACAGGACCTTCCAACCTGTCTCCCTGAACCAAGATAAGTTACACGTGCCCATATGTCCATTTTATCTAGAGTCCAGTCTTTGTAAATTTTCTCACCAATGTCATTTAAAAATTTCTTTCTGTAATTGTTGTTTGCATAAAGAACAGAACGTATTTTTTCTGTAATCTTTGAAGGAATCGCAGAGCTTCTTTGTACTGTGGGTGTCCAGAGTGTTGACACTTTGATGTCCTTCAATATGGATCCTCCTTTTCCTATAACCATTCCCGGTTTTTTTGCCTCTATTATTACTGTGCTTCTTTGAACATCAAAAATCATATTTGTTATTCCTGCCTCCTGTTCAACTAATGCTTTGATTGTTTTTTCTGTGTCTTCTTCTGATGCAAGAAGTTTCTTATCTGCTCTTAGTTCTATTCTTTTCTTTACTATGTCGACAACTTCTTTTATTTTTCCTTCTCCATTTTTGAAGAAATCTTTATCAGAAGTGTAGATAACTATATTTGCTCCTTCAAAAATTGATTCACTTATTACTCCTTTAGGTAATTCTTCTTCAATACTTTTTAGAATATCCGACATTTTTAATTATAAGTTGCTGTTATCTCTTGTGAAACTGCATGTTTTATTCCATCTTTTGTTATTGTGAAGACATCAATTCCGTTACCAGAACCAACGTCTCTCTGTGTCGAAGATTTTATAGCTTCTATTGCTAATTCTACTCCTTGTTGAACGGTTATGTTTTTATTCCATTGTCTTTCTAAAAGTCCAAGAACGAATGGCATTCCAGATGAGAAGTTTGCATCATAATCTTTTATCTCTTGAACTCCTCCAGCAGGTTCTATGGTATAGGCCTCGAATGAGCCATCTGGGTTGATGCCTGAAACGATTGTTCCTACGATATGAGGAATCATGGAAGGGGCTCTGATATTCTTATAAAATATCATACCTATCAGGTGTGCTGCTTCCTTTACACTAGGCCTTGATTTTGTTTTTAATTCCTTGAGCCTGAGTTCAGCAGCTATAACCTTTCCAGATATAAATGCGTCTGCAACACTTCCCGTCCAAGACATTACTAAATAATCATTTATTTTGGATACTTTTTGGAAGTCTTTATTCATAATTAAAGTGCCTGCAGTTACCCTTCTGTCTGCACCCATAACTATTCCATCCTTACAGACTATGCCTAAGACTGTAGTGCCCGTTTTCAACATGTTATTCTTCAATTCAGAGTCCATAGAACAAACCTCTATGGTTTTAAAGATAATGGAGCCTATTTAAATATTTCGCTGTATTATCCTTGAACTACCTTCTTCTTTCTTAACCTTGATGACATTGTCCACAAAGTTTTCTATTTGTGGCTCGTGTGAGACTATTATCAATTGTCCTATGCTCAGTTCGTTTAGGATGTCTCTTATTTTATCTAATTGCTGGCTTGAAAAGCCATCTGTTGGTTCATCTAGAATTACTAAATCCTTTGTGTTCAATCGGCTAAATAATGAGTTAATTATCTGGTTTAATGCTAACCGATATGCCAAGGCGACCGCGGTCCTTTCTCCTCCTGAAAGGAAAGAATAATCTAACTCATAATCTCCCTGTAAGATTATGGGAGAGAAAGTTTCGTCGAGATTTACAAAAAATGCGTCTGTTGTTAGCATTGAGAACCATTTGTTAAACAACCTAGAGAATTCGTTCCGAAGTTTCATCATTATATTTTTTTCTGTGAACGAAACCAAGTCCGAAAATTTAGTGGAGAGCCATTGCTCTATTTCAAGAACATTTGATAGCCTGGTTTTTGACAATTCTTTTTGTTGGATTTTTTTAAGTTGGATTGTTATTTCTTTCTTAGTTAATTCAAGTTCTTTTTTTAGCTCTGCCAACTCTATCTCGACATTTTTTTCTCCTTGGAATGCAGATTTTAATTCGTCCTGCCTTATTATATAAATATTATCGTATTTCTTAAATTCCAAAACTGAATTTTTTAGTGATTCAATATGTTTCTTCAGTAAATTTGAGTCTTTATCTAGTTCTTCCTCTTGTTTCGTATATGTGTTTAAGTTCTCCTTGAATTTCTGGATATCTTGAAGCTTAGATTTTAGGATATCAAGTTCTGACTTTTTGGACTCTAATTCTGCGACGGTATTTTTTTCAGATTCCAATGTTGAAGAAATTATTGAGATGTTTTGATTCAGCCCCTTGAGTTCCTTTTCTGTTTTTACTAGCTGGTTTTCAGTCTCATTTAGAATATTGTGCTTATGTGGCTCTGGAACATCTTGTAGACAAGTTGGACACATGTCTATCTTGAATATCCTTTGTTTTTTTAATAGGTCTGATTCCTTTAATTGGTTCAAGGAATCTATTCTGCTTGAAAGAGTTATTAATTCCCTGTTCAACCCTTCAATTACACTTTTTTTCTTTGAAATATCTTTGATTATCTTGTTATGGGTTTCTTCATCAAATTCCGGAAACTCTAAAATTTTTTTGTTCAAGTCCCTGATTTCATTTTCAAGCCTTGATTTTTCCTGTAATTTATATGTCAATGCTACGTTTGTTTTTTCTATTTCCTTTTCAAACTTGTTTTTTTCTTCAATCTTTCCCTGAATTTCTTTGATTTTCTCTTCTATTAAATTTCTTTCCTCTAATTTTATTTGCAACTCTTCAGATTTTGAATTGATTTTCTCTTCGAGCAGAGATATATATTCTTTCTGTGATTCCAACAAGGTTTTTGATTCATCTAAGTCTCTAATTTCATGCTGTAAAATTCTAGATTCTTCCCTTAACTTTGATGCAAAGATTGATAGATTTTCTCTTATTTTTTTATATTTCTCTACTCCAAAAATGTGTCTAAGAACGTTCAATCTTGTTTCGGCATCTTCTAAAATTATTTGTTTCATCTGTTCTTGTGGAGAATAAACAGTATAGTTGTATAGGATATTGGTTTTCTTTACAAATTCAAGAGGATAATTTAAATAGTTGAGAACTTTTGCCTTTAACTCTGTAACTGAAAGTTCTTCCTTATCACCATTAACTGATATTGCACTGTATTCTTGTGAGATTGATCTTGAGGATCTTTTGAGTTTTCTTTCTATTTCTATTTCGTTTTCATTCACTTCTAGCGTTAGCCTGACCATTCCTGTATCGGAAGAAGATGCAAGAAGTGATGAGCCTCTTTGTCCTGGTTGCAATCCAAAAAGTGCAAAAGAAATGGCTAAAAGAAGGGTTGTTTTTCCAGAGCCGATATCTCCTGAAAGGAGGGTAGAACCTGGCGGGAATTCTATTTCTCCTCTTCGATAACTTCTTATATTTTCAAGATACAATTTTTTTAATTTCATAAGTCTATCACCTTTTTCATTTCAGTGAATAGCCTGTCTTCAAAGATTCTTGAGATCTCTCCTTCTTTTTTTTCTATTTGGAGGGATGACATTAAAGGGTTTATCAGGTTGTTGAGTTTATGTGGATTCTTCTCTTCAAAATTTCTTATTATTTCTTCTTCTATATCCTGGCTTTCGACTTCTATATCTATGTCCGATTCTGTCACGAAAAGCTTGGACGTGCTTTTTAGGAAGACATAAGCGTTTTGTTCTTTCACATATCTTTCAATTTCATTCAGTTTGATGTCTGATGATTTTCCAACTTCTATGTTTCCAAACAATCTTAAAATTATGATTTTATCTTCTAGATTATGTTTTTTTAACTCCTCTATAATTTCATCTGTTGCAGAAATTGCATTGTTAACTTCAAATTCAAATTTTGAAATTTCTTTTAATTTAATTTCTCTTTTCTCTACTTTTCCTGAGGTGTCTACGATGTAAAAAGAACCTTTTTGTAATTCCTCTAGTTCCTCAGAGTTATTAGGAAAAGTTGGACCACAATATACCCTGTTGTCTTTATTGTAATCGATATGCAAGTGCGCTAGTGCTAAATAATCCACTTTCGGTAATTTGGTTTCATCAACTGCTGGAATTGGGAGAGTCTTTACAGCATCTCTGATTGCTGTGTGAAGCATCAGTATTTTGAATAGCCCTGGGGTATCATTCAATTTAATCTTGGCTATTTCCGGAACTTCGAGACCTGATTTTTTTCCGGGATAACCATAGATTGCTATATTTTTGAAAATTGTGGGTTGTAAGATTATTGATTCATTCCTAAATTCTGGTTTGAACACATTAGTGGCAAATCCTGCTTTTTCTAAAACATCTAAGAATGATTTTCCTGTTGCTGAATAATCATGACTTCCTGCTATTAAGAATACAGGAATTCCAGCATCCTTTAACTTTCTGAATTCTTCAAAAGCATCCTTTATTGTTTCTATTGGAGGGTATGCTGTATCAAACAAATCGCCGGCTATTAGAACAAAGTCTAGTTTTTCCTTTATTATTGTATTAACTGCTATTCTAAATGCTTCTAAATTCAACTGTCTTAATTCGGGATGGCGCCATCCTCCAAGATGGCAATCACCAAGATGTGCAAACCTCATTATAATTTCTGAGATGAGGGATATTTATTGATTGTTGTGTTGGATTTCCCAGACTTCCAGAGTTTCTTGGAAGAGTTTTTTTTTGGCAATTGACTTATAGCTTAAGTTTTGTTGGGATAATAGGTTAATTATCCTTTTTCTCGGGGTTAATGATGAGAGTAGTAGTAAAATAACTGAATCACTATGCATGTGAATTTGTGCTTGCTTTAGGAATCTTTGGATTAATTCATCCCCTTTTTTTCCTCCCGTTGTTGCTAATCTGCTTTTTTTGTCTTCTCTAGAATCCAGGGGAAGGTATGGAGGATTAAAAATAATTAGGTCGAATCTTCCTTTTATTTTTGAAAATAGGTTTGATTTTACTATCTTTATTTTATCATCATTAAATTTGGCTTTTATATATTCTATGACTTTGGGACTTATATCAACTACTGTTACGGAAGACGCTCTTGCTTTCATACAGGATTCTGCCAGGATTCCCGAACCTGAACCCATGTCTAAACAAGATTTTCCATTTGCATATTTAGAAATTTGTTTTTCTAGTAGATGTGAGTCATCTGATGGTTGATATATCATCCGAATAGGATAGCAAAAAATTCTGTTATGCTGTCTCTGAGAAAGAAAGATGCTCCAAGTGCGACGATTAGGATTATAAGAACTGAAAGAAGAGTAATGAGTTTCCAGTCTACCCCCCTACTATGTTTTGATTCTATAGGAGGTCTAACCTGTTGGTTAGCTTGTACTTGCTTAGAACTGTAGCTCGGCTTGTTTAAGGTGGATTGTCTCCCTGCAACAGGCCATTGGTTCTTTTGGGTTACAGGCATTTGCTGTTGAGTTTGTTTAGGTTGTTGAGGATTTTGAACCTGGTCTGGGGGAGGCAATCCTGATGTTAAGGCTTGCGCAGCTTGTCTAACTTCTGCTTCAGGATATCCTGAACTAATAAAGGACCTAACTGCAGTTTCTAAGTCATATCCCTTGTCTAGAGCGTTCTTTAATCCACCAAATATATCTTCCCTCATTTTAGTGTTAACTTCCTAGCATTAGACATCAAATGAACATTATAATTCTTTTTATATCCCATTTCTACCGCCAAATCAAAACCTGCTTTTGTCTTTTTGAAGTCTCCATGAGATGGAATTATATGTTCAGGGTCTGTGAGTTTTATCAAGTCTCTGATGTCTTCTCTTCCGCCATGACCTGATACATGGACATTATCAAATATTCTCACTTTGAATCTTCTTAGTCTCTTTTCTAATTGAGCCCGAGATTCTATTGTGATAGGAGTAGGGATTGTTTTTGATGAGAAAATTATGTGATCATCGTCTTCTAGTTTATATGGAAGTTGACCTCTTGAAATTCTGTCTAAAATTGCTCCTGGCTCTCCTTGATGACCTGTGCATGCTACAAGATACCTGCTTTTGTTTTTTGATACTTTTCTAAGAAGTTTCTCGGCTTGTCTCCTATACTTTGCCATTTGGACCCTTTTTCTGAATGGTGCCTTGCCTACAGCTTCTGCGGCTGAAACATATTTATTCATGCTTCTTCCAAGAAATACTACTTCTCTTCCTAATTTGCTTCCAAATTCGGCAATCGTTTTTAGCCTGGCTATATGGGATGAAAAGGTTGTGATTAATATCCCTGACTTGTAATTTTCTGTTGTAAATAAAACGTCTTCTAAAAGCCCTTTAGCAATTTTTTCTGAAGGTGTTTTCCTGTCATCAGAGGCATAGAGACAATCCATGACAAGAGCCTTAATTCCTATTTTAGACAATTGCTTTAATCTTTTGTAATTTGGCTTGTCTCCAAAAGTTGGAGAATTGTCAAATTTGAAATCGTTAGCATAAAGGACCACTCCATCCTTTGTATGCACAGCAATCATCGTTGATTGAATTGTAGAGTGAGTTATGTTTACGAACTCAACTTTGTAATTTTTATCTCCTTTAATTGTTATAGATTCATTTGGTTTGACTGAAATCATTTTGTTTGGTATTCCTGCCTTATTATCTTCCAGCAATCTTTTCAAAACTTCTATAGTAAATGGTGTGGATGCTACAGGTGCTTTATATCTATGAGATAGGTATTGGATTCCTCCGACATGGTCAAGATGCGCGTGCGATACTAGTAAGCCTCTTACCTTTTGTCTTAAATTATTTTTGTCTAGATATTGGTCATCAGGCAATGCGCCTATGCCCCTCATCCATTTTTCTGTTGGGTCCTTTTCTCTTTCCTGAACACCTACAATAGCTGGAAGAAAGATTCCCGCATCAAAAAGCAAGACATCCTGACCCGATTCCAGGGCAGTCATATTCTTCCCTACTTCATCATATCCTCCTATTGTGTGTATCTTAATCATGTTGCTTTGAAGTAAAATTGGTTTATATAACTTAGCAAACTATAAATAGCAATTTTCCCTTTAATGCGGATGCACCATCATATAAAGAGGTTGAAAAAACATAGGAATGTTTTATATGGGTTAGTTATAGTTTTGGTTGTATTTCAAATTGTGGTTTTTTTCGTTTTTACGTCTCAAACGTCTAGACTGATTTCAGAACAAGAAAGAGCCAATGAATACTTTGAAAACAAGATAAGTAATGAGCTTGGGGGTGTGAGGGAAGAGATGAAGGCGAATATAAATGAGTTGGCTAATGTTATCTCTCAAAATAGTGAGGATTTTCAACAAGAAATTAATTTATTAAAATCAACCCGGGATGACTTTTCAGGCGTTGTTGAAGAGTCTATAAAAGGAGTTGTTACGATTTCTACTGAAAGGGCAAGTGGAAGCGGGTTTTTTGTACATTCCTCAGGATATATTGTTACAAATTGGCATGTTTTGGATGGGAGCAATACAATGAAAGTTATTGATTATAGCGGAAATGAGATTAATGCTGAATTAATTGGAATGGATGACTTTACAGATCTTGCACTTCTTAAAGTTCCGGGAATTTATAACCATTTAGATTTAGCAAATAGCGATGATATTCAAATTGGGGAAACTGTTATTGCTATAGGAAATCCCTTGGGATTAGCATTTACAGTTACAGAAGGGATTGTTTCTGCCATTGACAGGGAAGGGCCTAATGGCCTGGAAGCTTATGTTCAGACAGATGTGACTTTAAATCCGGGCAATTCCGGAGGGCCTTTAATAAATAAGGAGGGAAAAGTTGTTGGAGTAAATAATTTTAAGATTGGGGGTGCTGAAAGTTTAGGTTTTGCGTTAGAGAGTGATGTTGTTAAGGAAAGGATAAATATGATTGCAAACCAGACAATAATTGAATGATGTTAAAGAAAAAACCATCTGCGAAAATAAAGAGAAGATATCTTCTTATTAAGGGAGATAGAAAAGAGATTGAGAAGATAATATTAGACTATCTTGGTATTTTGGGATGGGCTAAAACGAATCCAGAGTTTGTTAAACAATCTGGGAAAAACTGGATTCTGGCCATTGATAGGAAATCTTTAGAAGGTGTGAAAGCCGCTTTCGCTGTCAATTCTGATAAATTAGAGGTTCTAAAGGTTTCTGGAACATTGAAAGGGATTGGGAAAAATTAAATACTCCTAATTCTCTTTTTGAGTATGCAGAAGAGGGATTACATTATTTTGATTTTGGTTGTTGTAATTGTTGTTTTATTTGGATTTCTATTGCAATCAGATACTCTAATTAATTCTAATGATGAACAGGGGAATTACGGTGATTTCAGTTTGCCTATTGGTTCCGGTGAATGTGGGAGTGATAATTGTGAAGCCTGTGATGTTAACGGTTGTTATGGTTATGAGAAATGCAGTGTTAAGACTATTAAGACTGAATGTGGTGAGTCCTGCACACAAGAGCAAAAGGTTTGTTATACTAAATCTTCAGAAATAAATGACTTATATTCCTGTTAGGTAGATAGCGATTGTGTAAAAGTAGGGGCTGAGGTTTGTAATAAAATATTTATGGCAATAAATAAGAAATATGAATCTTCTTGGGGAGATATGAAACAAGAAGAATGGGATGAAAATAATCCTGGGATGTTTTGGGGTTGTACTGCGGATGTGTCTAATCATTATACGGGCGTAGGAAATCCCGTTTGCATCTATAACTCTTGTAAATTAGAAATAGACTGGGAAACTTATTGTGAATCTGACTTCACTCAAGGAGATATCAAAAATTGTGGTGACCCTCCCTGGACTGATAAAAGAATGACAAATGGCTTGACTTGTGGAGAACTTCTGGAAAGGTGTGGATAGACACAAGTTTTAAATAAGCAATTATTTAAACAAATATATCTTATTATAAGAAGGAGAATAAAAATATGGAGATGCCTATGGAAATGCAACATCAAGCAATGGGTTATGACAGAGCTGCGACTATGTTCTCGCCCGATGGACATTTATTGCAAGTAGAATATGCTGAGAAGACTGTTAGATTGGGAGGCACTAGCATAGGTCTTGTATGTAGCGATGGAGTTTTAATTATGGCTGACAAAAGGATTAGGGATAAGTTGATTGCCCCTGAATCTGCTGATAAGGTGTTTGAGATTGATGAGCATGTGATTGTGACTGCAGCAGGGATAATGAGTGATGCGAGAGTCTTGATAGATAAAGCTCAATTATTGGCTCAACAAAATAGGGTGAATTATGGAAGCCCTATAGAACCAGTTTCTGTAATAAAAATGATTGCAGACAGTAAGCAGATGTTTACTCAGTATGGTGGGGCAAGACCATTTGGCGTTGCTGTGATGTTGGGAGGAACTCATAAAGGAGAATCACACCTATATACGACAGATGTTACTGGAAACTACTTTTCTTATAAGGCGAACGCGATTGGAGAAGATGATGAACCAATTAAAGAGAAACTTAGAAAGGACTACAAGGAAATGCCAATAGACCAAGGAATAAGTTTCTTGTTGAAGATATTCAAAGAGATTTTAGGGAAGAACTTTGACATTGGAAGATTTGACACTTGTTATATTAAAAAGAGTGACAACAAGATTGTGAGATTGCAGGGCGATAAATTAAAGAAGTATGTTAAATAATGGCAATAGTTGAAGCAAAGAAAAGAATTGGAAGCAAGGTTTATGAAGTTTCTGTTGAGTTTGATGAGGCGATGAAGGTTAAGAAAGGTGAAGGGGACATTGCGAGTGCGTTAAATTCTCCAAATGTTTTTTATGATGCTAAGAAGGGATTGAAGGCGAGTAATGAAGATTTGAAGGATGATTTTGGGACGGATGATGTGTATGAAGTTGCAAAAAAAATTATCAAGGAAGGTGAATTGCAAAAGCCTCAAGAATTTAGAGATGCTGAAAGAGAAAAAAGAGTAAAACAGGTTGTTGATTTGATTTTGCGGAATGCTGTGGACCAACATGGTAAACCATATACAGAGGATAGGATTAGAAGAGCCATTGATGAAGTGCATTATAGTTTTGACAACAGGCCTGCTGAACAACAGATGAAGGAAGTTGTTGAGAAATTGAAAGTTATAATCCCAATAAGTTTGCAGATTAAGAGATTGAAGTTAACAATTCCTGCTCAGTATACGGGACAAGTTTATGGAGTATTGCAAGATTACAAGGAAAAAGAAGACTGGAAAAATAATGGAGATTTAGAGGTTGTTATTAGTATTCCTGCGGGAATGCAGTTGGATTTCTTTGACAAGTTGAATAATGTTACCCATGGGGCTGTCCAGAGCGAGGAATTAGCAAGCTAGTAGTGCATTGTTGCATTGTTGGGACTTTTTCTTGATTGTTTTTAAAACATGATTAAATAAAAGTTAATTTTCAGTTTTGTTTTCTTTATTGGTATTCAAAATAATGACAAAATTACTTATCGCTGAGAATTCTTTAAACATATCTAGAAAGAAATGAATAACAACAGGATTTTTCTCTTTCAAAATTTCTAAAGAATCTTCGCTTATTGTTTCTCTTTCATCTAAGAAAGATTTAATTTTAATCATATCTTGGTTTTGATAAGCACTCATAAGTTCTTGATAAAAATCCTTAGTCTTTTTTATTAAATTGGATTCTATTTCATTAAGTTTTGAATTATTATCTTTTGCATATTTATACGAATAAATTATTGATCTTGAAATATTCAAGAGCCCTATTAAAAAATTATAAGCATATTTCGACGTATTCTTGCCAAAAACTAAATTCTTATTTATTAGTCTTTTTGAGAGATTAATAAGTTTTGTTACAACTTTATGTATCTCTAAAGTTTCGTCAAAATTAGAATAACTTTTTTTCTCAATATCCTCAATAAAATAATCAAATTGCGAGAGAATCTGAAATAAAATTCTTTTTACGTTGTTGTCAAACTCTATTGTATCAATTGACGCTACAGCTTTTATTATGCAATGTTTTGGATTACTTTCAACAATTTCAAAGCCAGTAAGTTCAGCCAACACTTTTCTGATTAGGGATAATTGTTTTTGTTCAGTATAATTTATTTTGATTTCATCAAATCCATAGGTATAAAGATGAGAAAGAATGCGGTTAATATACCATTCTCTTTCATTGGAAAAATTTATTTCAATTGACAAAAACTTTGTTTTTTCTGGACTTATAATTAAGCCTCTTTCAGAAATATCTATGTTTAAAAATTGTCCTTTCTTTATGTTATTGCTTTTAACCCATTTTGATGGTAATGACAAACTTAATGTGCTATTTCCATGCTGAACTATCTTTCTTTTCATTACTTTCTTAAATACACAATAATATATAAATCTTTTGAAAATATGTATTTATATACAAATTATAAATATAAACACCAAAAGTATATATTTCTCTGCATCTTTATGATTTTATGAGTATAAATTTGCCTCAAATAAATTATGGAAAATTGAAAGGAAGAGTTGAAGATGAACAAAATATTGTTTACTATAGGAGGGGGCTTGAAGAGTTATCTTTGAATGTAACAAATGCTTGTCCCAATGCTTGCGCATTTTGCATACGTGACAGAGATCTAGGATGGGGTGTTTCAAATCTGTATCTTTCCAGAGATCCTAGTGCTGAAGAAATTATGCAAGCATATGATGAAGAATCTGAGAAAATTTTAGCTTTAGGAGTTGATATCAAAAAAATAAAAATTTGTGGTTATGGTGAGCCGATACTTAGGTTTGAAGATCTGAAACCAATCGCAAGACATATCAGAGAAAGGGATAGCAATGATAATTTAGAAATACAGGTTACAACTACTGGATGGCCTTATTTTAGATTTATTAGTCCGGATGCAAGAAGAATTAGCGAACTTAAAGAGGCAGGCGTATCTCATATCTATCTTAGTGTTAATGCGTTAGACAAAAAAAACTATGATAAATTAGTAAGACCCGGAATTAACGAAATTGATAATGATGCTTTTAGTGATGCCTTAAAATTTGGCGCGGGGGCAAAAAAAGCAGGTCTTGATGTTACTTTGGGATTCATACGACTTGGGAAAATAACTAATGAAAAAGTAAAATCATTTGCTGAAAGATATGGTATGAGATATAGATTACGAGATTTTGAGGAGTAAAATGGAAGAAACATATGTTAAAGATTATTTTAGTAGGAAGGGGACAGTTTCCTCATGGCGGGAACCAGAAACAGGTGATAAATCACATATTTTTGCAAGAGAGATTAAAATATTGGAGGAAATGTTAGATGGGGAAAAGGCAACTGATGCTCTAGATATCGCATGTGGGAAGGGAAGGATCTCAAGAACGTTAAACCAAAGAAGACTAAAAACTATTTCTTTAGACATTTTTCAAGAAATGCTTGATATTGGTTATCAGAGAGGCGATATTGCCAAAATGCATAGGGGGGATGGAGAAAATTTACATTTTGATGACGAATCTTTTGACGTAGTTACTTGCATTGATGCTCTAGTCCATTTCCCAAACTATAAAAAAGCAATTAGCGAAGCTTATCGGATTCTCAGACCAAATGGTGTTTACCTTTGTACGACTAGTAATCCTTATGATTTAGGATTTATTCCGAGAGTTATATCAAAAGGTATAAGGGCAATTTTTAATAGAGAATCAAGTAGTAAAGGAGAAGGAATATTTCGATATATTACACCAAGTGAAATGAGAGGAGTCTTAACAAATCAGGGATTTCAAATAGAAGAAGAAACAAGATTGGGAGTTTTGGCTCCAGTTGAAGTTAAGAGTAAGAATGGAAAATATTTCTACTTAATTTCGGAATCATTTTCAAGAAGATATGATAATTTAGACAGGGTGTTGGAAAATCTTCCAGTAATTAATAAATTGGCGATAATTTCAGTTTACAAAGCAAGAAAATGATCTCTATAATTATTTCTGCCCATAATGAAGAAAAGAATATAAAAAATATACTTGAAGATGTAATAAAAGAAATGAGTTTATTAAGAGAAGATAGTAAATTATTCATCGGATTGAGCGGTTGTACTGATAAAACAGAAAAAATTGCAAGAGATACAATAAAGAATCATGATCAAAAAATCTTAATTGTAAAAACTCCCTTAGGTAAGATTAGTTCTCAAAAGAAGATTATTAAATTGGTAAATGAAAAATCTTGGGGGATTTTATTTTTAGATTGTGATGTACGGCTTAAAAAATATGCAATAAGGAACATAGTAGCTGACGCAAGAAGATATCAAAAAGTAAAAATGTTTTATGCGAAAGAAATTCCTCTTCCAAGAAAGAGCATTTTCTATAATATAATAAATGTTAGAACCTTAAATCCAAACTACGTAATAGCAAAAGAAAATGTATCTGACTTTCATCCATATATTAAGAATAAAAATAAAAAGGTATTCGCAACAGGGGGTATGTATCTCATAAGAAGAGGAATTTATGACGTTGATGGAAAAACTATTGGCGATGATAGTTATTTGACTCATTCCATCTACCATAGATTTGGTTTTGGAACTATTAAACAAACAGAGAATGCAATTGTTTATTATCAGCCGGTTTATACTTTTAGAAGTTGGATAAAAAAATGGGAGAGGATATGGAGCGATATAAACAATTTATATTCATATCATCCTGAATTTAAATATCAGGAGAAATATATGAAACTAAAAATAGGTTTCAGAAAGCTCATTAAAGAAAGAAAAATAAAATTGATCATTTTCTTTTCTTTTGAACGAACATGGAATAATATTGGGGGATTTGTCTTTAGAAAATTTCTTCTTAACAAAGAGAGTAAATGGGACCAATTAAAAGATACTAAAGAGGTAATATTCAAATGAAGACAATCTTGTTAGAAGGAACTGAATTAAGTGGGAAAACAACACTTGCAAAAAGCGTTAGACAAAAGTTGACAAACGAAGGATTTAATATTGTTATTAATTCAGGCCCAATAAATAAGACTTCAAATTTGGTGAACACTCCCTTAAATATCGCTAAAAAAATACACTCACCATCCCTTAAAGAACTCTTATATACTTTAAGTTTGATTACAGATAGAGTTCCAAAAGAAATGTATCTGGAAGTTGATTTCTTTATGCAAGAAAGATACTTTCCAAGCGTAATTGCTTATTCAAGAGTGTTTAATTCTTTTGGGATTAATAGATATGTTGGCGATTATCTTCAAAGGTTATATCCTTCTTTTGATATTAATATTTTAGTTAAAACTAGTTTAGAAACAAGATTGGAAAGAATTAAAACTAGAAATATAAAAACGAAGTTGGACGAGATTATTGAAGAAAAACCACAAATCGCATCGGATTTAGAAAGAGAAATTCAGAGAGTTTTATGTAAAAAAAGAAACTATTTTGAGTTAAATACTGATGAGATGAACATTGATGAAGCAACAGAAGAAATTTATAGGAGGATAATATGAATATCCTAATTGTTGGAGCACATCCTGACGATTACGAATTAGGGATGGCAGGGACCATAAAAAAACATATTGTAGAAGGGCATAATATAATTTCAATTATTATGTCAAATGGAGAAGCTATAGGAAATACTAATGAGCGAGTAAAGGAAGCAAAAAAATCTGCCAAATTCTTAGGTATAAAGACGATTTATTTTTTAAAATTTAAAGATACAAAAATAAGTTCAGGTATAGAGTCAATTAAAAAAATTGAACAAATCATTAAAAAGCATAAAATAGATAGAATATATACTCATTCATTGAGAGATACACATCAGGACCATAGGAACACTTGTCTGGCTGTTCTTTCCGCAGGAAGAAATATGAAACAGATATTATTTTTTGAGTCTCCTTCATCAGATCTGGATTTTAGACCAACTTTCTTTATTGATATTTCCAATTATCTAAAAGAAAAGGTAAATTCATTAAATATATACAAATCCCTATCAAAGCTAAAAAAAAGATACCTAGAAATTATGGCGATAAAAGATAGCGCATCTTTTAGAGGATATCAGAGTAATTTAAAATATGCAGAATGTTTTGAAGTTTTTAGGTTTATAGAAAGATGAAAATAACAATACACCAACCAAATTTCTTACCTTATTTAGGATTTTTTGATAAATGTGATTATGCAGACATATTGGTTTTATATGATTCTACACAATTTAAAAAAAATGATTATCAAAATAGAAATAAAATTAAAGGAAAAGATGGATGGTTCTGGTTGACAGTTCCAGTTAATTACAATTTCAGTGATGCAATAAATGAAGTAAAAATTGATAACTCAAAAGAATGGAAAAAAGACCACATAAGATCATTAGAAACATGTTATTCGGGTTCAAAATATTTTAATCGGTACTTCCCAAAAATAAGAGAAATCTATGAAAAAAATTGGAGTTTTATATCAAATTTTAATATAGGTTTAATTAGGTTTGTACTTAATGAATTGGGAATAAAATGTAAAGTTGTTTTATCTTCAGAACTAAAGATTAAAAATAATGGAACTGAGGCTCTAATTGAAATATGTAAAAAGTTAAAATCAGCAGGATATGTTTCTGGAAAAGATGGAAAAAAATATTTGGAGATAAAATCATTCAAAAAAGAAGGATTGGCTATAGAATTTCAAAAATATCAGCACCCAGAATACAACCAAAAATTTGGAGAATTTAAACCTTATATGTGTATATTGGATTTACTATTTAATGAAGGACCGAATAGTTTAAAAGTAATAAGAGATGGAAGATATTATGAAAGCGAATGTTAGAGTTTCAGGCATTGTCTTTAAAGAAGAAAAAGTGGCTCTAGTCAAGCATGAAAATAAGTATAATGGAGTTTATTATCTTCTCCCCGGAGGAGGATTGGAAAGAGATGAAACAATTGAGGAATGCGCAATAAGAGAGGTAAAAGAAGAAATAGGATTAGATGTTAAGATTAAGTCTCTTGCATATTATGAAGATGTAGTTAGTGATGATGATCACACGTTACATTTAATTTTTAGATGCAAGATTATCGGAGGAAAAGTTGAGAACTTGGACCCAGATAAGAAAGTTAAAGATATAATTTTTATGGATGAAGAAGAATTTAGGAAAGTAAAATTTTTCCCAGAAAAACTTAAAAAAACTCTTTTTTCAGAAAAAGATAATGACTTTCCCCTATCTTTAGGAAAAACCCCCTTTCCATAATCTCTATTTTTTAGTAGCTTTAATTATCAATATATCTCCCAGAAGGAGGGATCTATTTTTAGGAAACATAAAAACAGATAAAATTCTATAGGACATATCTGAAAAGAAATTTAATACAGCATAATTAAATTTTTTAAATAAATTATCTTTATCAGTATAATAAAGAGTGTACCCTGATGTCCTATTTTCAGTTATTTTATCTATTTTAAAATTATACTTTTCAAGCAAAAAGATAATCTCCCCCAAATATAATGGATGGATATGCCGAGAACCTTTATTTCCAAATTCATTTTCTTGAAACCAATGAAATTCTGATTTGAATAGAAATTGAAGTTTTGATTTTACATTCTGGATATTTGGAGTAGTTATTATAAGTTGCCCATTCTTCTTTATCACTCTACTTAATTCTTTTATGAATATTGCAGGATTTTCTAAATGCTCAATTACTTCAACAGATACTATTTTATCAAAAAAAGAATTGTTAAATGGAATATTATTATTGAAATTTGCTTTTTTGAATGGAATCTTTAATCTAAATCTACTAGGATCAATATCGCAAGCATATATCTTTCCATCTTTGTTAACTAATTGTTCTGTAAAAGAACCTTTTCCAGCACCGCAATCTAAGACTTTCTCACCCTTTATATCTCCTAGCAATTCAAGTACTTTTTCATGTGTTCCTTTTGATGCTCCCATCAATTGAAGAGGTTTTCTATAATTTAAATTACTTTCTAATTATACCTTACTCATCTTTATCAAATCCAACCACCTATTTTTCCCTAGTTCTAATTCTGGAATAGCTAACTCATAAGGACGGCAATTAATTCCCTGATGTTTTCTTATGAAGTTGTAATAAATTTCATAACCTTTCATGATTGCAGAAGCAGATTCCATACAACCATGAAAGCCACGCATGACTTTTGTTCTTTCTCTAATTGAGTTATGCAATCTTTCTATTGGATGATTAAAGCCTCTTTCTGAAGCAATAACTACATTATGAATAATTGGACTTTTATGGTTCCAATGGGTTTTTAACCCAAAACTTTTCTTTAACATTCTTGGATAACCTTTAAGTCAGTCAGTTGTAATAACTTTAGCTTGGTTTCCTGTTGCAAACTTACCCCTTTTCAAGACTTTGACCATGTTATCAATTGTCCTGCTTTTCATGTAGCCAGAAGAAACCATAAAACGAGTTGTTGTGTCCATCATATCAACAAACCAATTTTGTTCTCTTCCTTTTTGATTTTTGCTTATTCTTCTGTGATATTCCATTTCATCAGATTGTAATTCAATTCCCGATTTAATTTGTAAGTTATCTGTTAGATTGCTTATCATAACTGCATACTTCGCAATCCAACGATAAGCAGTAGAATAATGGCAATTTTTAGGGTAGAACGCTTTTAGATGCTCTTGTATTTTCCTAAAACTCATCCCATTATAATATAGGTCCATATAAAGAGTTATTTTCTTTTCATGATTTTTCATCTTGTAAAATCCATCGTCAATAGAAAATCTCCTATTGCAATCTTTACAACCAAATCTCTGAACATTGTCTCTATGTTCAGTTTTTCTTATTCCTCTCCTGATTACATTGTTAGAACTACAAAAAATACAGGAAACTTTTTTATACTTCTGTTCTATTATTTCTTTGGATTTCATTTGTTTAGCGACGTTTGGAATCTGAGGGTTCTTCGGAACCCTCTTACTTTAATTAGTATAACTACATAAAGTAATACTTCTATATAAACCTTTCGGTAGTTAAGTAACCACTAACGAAGTATAACTATATTTAGTAAGATTTATATAGTTTGCTTATTAATTTATTCTATGCCAGAAATAGAAATCAAAGTTAAAGGATACAAATGTAATAATTGTGGGAACGAATGGTTACCTCGTTCAAAGAAAGAGAAGCCATTAATCTGTCCTAAATGCAAATCTGCAAGATGGGATAAACCACCAAGAAAGAAAACTTAATTTTTTACTTATCCAAGTCCCGTAGATGCAACAATGTAAGCTAGTAGGAATATTTATAAACCCTTGATATGGATAAGTTGTATAGTTGGGTTCGATTATGATTACCTAGCGGATAGATTATCATTAAGATGGAGAACGAGATTAACGAAGCACATCAAGAAAGCAAAGAAGATTCCGTTAGCAAGAAAAGGAAAATAGTTGTTCCTGGAGAGTTTATTGTTAAGGGTGAGGATTTCTTACCTGGTGATGGAGCTAAAAGAGAGGGAGATAATGTTATTGCAGATAGATATGGGTTGGCAGAGATTGCTGGCAGGATGATTAAGGTTATTCCTTTGTCTGGGGCTTATGTTCCGAGAAGGGGAAACGTTGTTCTTGGAAGGATTATAGATGTGTTATTTAATGGATGGCTTGTTGATGTCGATTCTGCAGGAAATGCTTTCTTGCCTATAGATGAGTCTCCAAGATTCATAAACAGGAATGAAATGGATCAATTCTTGGCAATTGGGGATGTATTGGCTGCTAAGATATGGAGTATTAAAGGAAGGGGGATAGATTTAACATTGAAAGGAAGAGGATTAGGGAAATTAGATGGTGGATTTGTCTTTAGGATAAACCCTAGCAGGGTTCCAAGAGTTATTGGAAGAGAGGGAAGTATGATTACTCTCATCAAGGAAAAAACAGGAACTAATATTACTGTTGGACAGAATGGATGGATATGGATTAAAGGAGATAATTTGGATAATGAGATAAAGGCAAGAAATGCAATAGAGTTTGTTGCTGATAAAGTTCATGTTGATGGATTGACAGATAAAATGGAGCAATGGTTTAGTAATTAAAATGAAAGTAAAACGAGCATCAGGAAGGGCATGGAATGAGTTAAGAAAGATGAAAGCGAAAGTTGGAGTTGTGCCTAATGCAGATGGCTCGGCAATATTTGAATTTGGGGATACTGTTGCAATTGCTGCAGTTTATGGGCCAAGAAAATTACATCCGCAACACATGCAAGACCCTGCTACAGGAATATTAAGAGTTAATTATGATTTATTGAGTTTTTCAGTTGCTGATAGAAAAAGGCCGGGTCCTTCAAGAAGAAGTACAGAAATTTCAAAAGTGACTGAATGGGCGTTAGCTCCCGCAATCGATTTGGAAGCATTTCCGAATACAGTTGTTGATGTTCAAATCTATATTATACAGGCAGATGCTGGAACAAGAACGGCTGGAATAAATGCAGCCTCTATGGCATTGGCACATGCCGGAATACCTATGAGGGATTTGATAACGAGTGTTGCAGTTGGAAAGATTGATGAACAGATAATTGTAGATGTTGATAAGGTTGAAGAGGATTATGAAGGAGGAGAAGGTGCGACTGATTTTCCTATTGCTAAATTGGCGAGGAGTGATGAATATACGTTACTGCAGTTGGATGGAAAGATTCCTCCTGAAAGATTTAAGGAAGCGTTGGATGCTGCAGATAAAGCGTGTCAGGAAATCTATGAATTTCAAAAGAAAGCTTTGAAGGAGGTTGGAGAATGAGCTCAATGGATACGTCAAACTTGACAAGAGAAAAGTTAACAGCAATGTTTAATGAAGATAAGAGATTTGATGGTAGAAAATTGTTAGATATGAGGGATTTCGAAGTTGAATATGGCGTTTCAAACATGGCTGAGGGGAGTGCAAGAGTTAAAATGGGAAAGACTGAAGTTATAGTTGGTATAAAGATGGGTACTGGAGAACCCTATCCAGACTCCCAGGATGCAGGAAACCTTATGGTGTCTGGTGACTTGTTGCCGTTGGCATCTCCACGATTTGAATCCGGGCCACCAAAATTCCCTGCCATTGAATTACCAAGATTGATGGATAGAATGATAAGGGAATCCGGAATGATTGATTTGAAAAAATTAGTAATTAAGGAAGGAGAAAAAGTCTGGACTGTCATTGTTGACATTTATCCAATAAATGACGATGGTAGTTTAATGGATGCTGCAAGTATTGGATGTGTTGCTGCATTACATAATGCAAAGTTCCCTGGATTGACAGAAGACGATAGGGCAGATTATAAGAATAGAACTGATAAAAAATTGCCGTTATCTGGTGAGACTATGCCTGTTTCATTCACTTTTTACAAGTTGGGAGACAATTTGATTTTGAATCCAACAAGAGAGGAGGAAGAGGCATGTGATACAAAAGTCACATTTGGAATTTCAAAGTGGAATGGCAAGTATATGGTTAATTCTTGCCAGAAGGGAGAAGAAACTGTGTTTAAGAGGGCTGAGTTGGAAAGAATCATGGAAATTCTTCCTGGGAAATACGAGGACGTAATGAAAAAGCTTAAAAGCTATATAAAATAAATTCTAATATGGAACAAGAGTTTACAAAATACGAAATTACAAGGATTCTTGGAGCTAGAGGTCTTCAGATATCTATGGGTGCTCCTTTATTAATGAAATTCTCAGAAGAAGAATTGAAAGAATTGAAGTATGATGCCTTAATGATTGCTGAAAAAGAATTTGATTCTAAAGTTCTTCCAATCAGTGTTGACAGGCCGATGCCTGAAAAGAAGTCTGACAAACTGAGAGAAGTGAAAGAGGAAAAGATGTCTGATGAGGAAATTGAGGCCAAGGAGAAAGAGGTAGAGAAAGAAATTGAGGAAAAAGCTGAAGAACTTGGGTTTGGTCCAGATGACGAGGATGAAGAGCCTAGTGAAAGCAATGAAGAGGAAAGGTAGTCAATGTTTATTAATGAGCGTTTGTTTTTTATAGTATGATAATAAAAAAAGTTAGAGCTAGAAAAATAAGAGACTCTAGGGAAGATTGGACTATTGAAGTTGAAGTTAATGGATGTAGAGCAAGTTCTCCGTCAGGAAAATCAACTGGAAAATATGAAAGTAAGCCGTATTACAAAAGTTTGGATTATTGTGTAAAATTCCTGAATAAATGGAAGGATAATGTTGAAATTAATTCCTTTTGGGATTTGAAAGAAGTTGAAAGAATTATTAGAAAAAGATTGAAAGTTAGAGATGTTAAGAAGTTTGGTGGAAATGCTTTATTTGCTTTTGAGTCTGCAATATTAAAAGCCCTTGCTAGAGCGAAGAAAAAAGAATTGTGGGAAATAATCCCCGGAAGAAAGAAAATTCCTGTTCCTGTTGGGAATGCAGTTGGTGGAGGAGTGCATAGTTCTAATTTTAAAGTACATCCTGTGTTTCAAGAATTTCTTATTATCCCGAGAGAAAAAAGTTTCAAGAAAAATTATATGGCTCTGAAAAAATTATACAAAAAAATTGGAAAGATTTTAAGGGCGAAAAAAAGAAATGATGAGGGAGCATGGCAAACCTCTTTGGATGAAATAGAGATATTGAGAGTCCTTAGAAAAAAATTAAAAGCTGATATCGGAATTGATGTTGCCGCCTCTTCTTTTTATAAAAAAAGAGACTATAAATACAGAACTGTTTTTGTGAGCAAAAGCGAGCAAATTGATTATATGAATAACCTTGTTGATATTTTCGGTGTAAAATATCTTGAAGACCCTGTGCAGGAGGAGGACTTTGATGGATTTTCTAAAATATCTAATAGGACAATGGTTGTGGGAGATGATTTGATTGCAACACAAATTAATAGATTGAAGAGAGCGATAAAAGAGAATTCTGTAAATGCTATGATAATAAAACCGAATCAAAACGGGAGTTTATTAGAAGTGAGAGATGTATTTGAAATATGCAAAAAAAATAAGATAAAGGCTGTTATATCCCATAGGTCTGGAGAAACTATGGATAATGCATTAGCCGATTATGCTGTTGGATTCGGCGCTGATTATATTAAGACTGGAATTTATGGAGAGGTTAGACAATCAAAATTAGATCGGCTTGCTAGGATAGAGAAAGATAGATAACAAGTTTTAAAAACTCATTTTTTCTGAGGATTCACAGGATGGCAGAGAAAGAAACTTCTAAAAAAGCTACAAAGGCTACGAAAGCCAAAACAGCTACAGCTGAAAAGAAAACTACAATAAAAAAGAAAGTTGATAGCAAGAAAGAAGAATTATTGAAAAAAGCGAAAGCTCTTGAGGGAAAACTAAAAGAGGGAAAGAGCGATATTAAAGAGATTAAAGGAAAGGTTAGAGGAGAGGAAGAGGAGAAGGATCTTTTAGTGCCGATTGAGGATTATTTGAAAGCTTCAACTCATTTAGGAACAAGAGTTGTGACTCCGGATATGAGGCAATATGTTTATAGAAGAAGAGCTGATGGTTTGGCTGTATTTAATACGTCATTGCAAGACGATAAGATAAGAGAGGCTGCTGAGTATCTTGCAAAATTCTCTCCGGAGCAAATTGTTATTGCGTGTAAGAGAGAAGCGGGATGGAAAGCTGCACAAATATTTGCTGATTTGTTTGGAATGAAAGTATTCACAAAAAAATATCCTGCGGGAACATTAACAAATGTTAGATTGGACAACTTTTTTGAAAAAGATTTAATATTTATTTGTGACCCTTGGCTAGATAAGAATATTTTAGTTGATGCTAATAAAGTTGGGATTCCGGTGTTTGGAATTTGTGACACTAACAATTTCACAAAAGGGATTAACTTTATTTTACCTGCAAACAACAAGAGCTATAAAAGTTTGGGAATGGTATTCCATTTACTGGCTAAATTATATGCTGGGAAAAGGAAACTTGATGTTAAAATTCCTGGATTAGATGAATTCGTTGAGGGCTGGGAAACCCTTGTTGCGCCGCAATAGTCTTATAAAATATATTTACTAATTTGATTAATAGAAAAGAAAAGTTTGTCCGGTGTAGTTACTGTTGTTTTATTAATCTTAATAGCCATAATTGTAAGAGATAGCCCGGTCTTTTATTAGGCTGTCTATCATGGACATAGTAGAGGATGGTGATGGGGGGGGATTTGGAGGGTTTGTAAAATGCATCGATTTAGATTTGCAAATAAAAAGGGAAGTGAGGGAGATACAGTTGAGATTAAAGTAGAAAGAAGTCCTGGAGAATTTGGGGCTAAAATATATTATTTCAGTCTGAATTATGATTTTGAAGAATCTACTGAGGTTAGGAATATCAAAGTTTCTGGAGTTTTAGAAGGGAGCGTATGCGATTATTCTGATAGTTCATCGTGTAATGAGGCGATTAGTGATGTTGGAGAATGTTATAGAAATGATTGGGAATATCTGTATGATGATTTAAATATTAAAATATTAAATTCTGGAAAAAGTTTTATGCCATAATATTTGTGTTGTTATTCAGGAAATAAACGAGTTGGAGTAAGGGCAGAATTTAATCTTGAACAGATAAGAGAAATCTCTGTTTAAAAAGTATGAACTAAAAATGACTTATTAAACAAAGCCAATACTCGCGAAAGCTTTAAATACTCTCAATTTTAATCCTTTATCATTAAGATGTTGACCGAGATGAGTGCCTTAATGATTACCGTCGGTAAAAATTGCCGACACCTGCAAACGTTGGGGTATGAGGTATGCGAAGTTATTTGATGTAATTCTTTAAGCAATTTCCACAGGAGGATGAGTGTATACAACTTTCTTTAGAAAAGAAAGTTCTATGAGTCAAAGAAACTACAATAGTAGTCAAGATTATGATTAGAACTTAGATAGTTGTTAGACAAATCCAGTTGATCCTGCTGGCGGTTGCGGCTATCTGGTTTGCAATTAGACATGCAAGTCTTTTTGTTTCCTGGAGAACCTTCGGGTCCTCTGACTCAAAGAACTTTGTTCTTTGAGCTTTGAAATGAAAGGCGAACTGCTCAGTAACACGTAGCTAACCTACCCTCAAGCCGAGAATACCCTCGGGAAACTGAGGCTAATACTCGATAGATGATAAAGGCTGGAATGCGTTATCGTCGAAATTTTGCGTGAGGATGGGGCTGCGGCGGATTAGGTTGTTGGCGGGGTAATGGCCCACCAAGCCGATGATCTGTATGGGTTTTTAGCGAAAGAGCCCAGAGAGGGAATCTGAGACACTATTCCCAGCCCTACGGGGTGCAGCAGTCGGGAATTTTTTGCAATGCGCGCAAGCGTGACAGAGCGAACCAGAGTGCTTTCCCGTATTGGGAAAGCTTTTGTCAGATGTAAATATTCTGACGAATAAGGACTGGGCAAGACTGGTGCCAGCCGCCGCGGTAATACCAGCGGTCCAAGTCGCAACCACATTTATTGGGTCTAAAACATCCGTAGCTTGCTATGTAAGTCCCTTGTGAAATCCGGCTTCTCAAGAGTCGAAGTGCAAGGGATACTGTATGGCTAGAGACTGGGAGATGTAAGGAGTACGGATAGGGTAATGGTAAAATATGTTGATCCTTTCTGGACTAACGATAGCGAAGGCACCTTACAAGAACAGATCTGACAGTGAGGGATGAAGGCTAGGGGCGCAAAACGGATTAGATACCCGTGTAGTCCTAGCAGTAAACACTGCACACTAAACATTGGAACCTCTTCGGGAGGTTTCAGTGCTGCAGGGAAGCCGAAGAGTGTGCTACCTGGGAAGTATAGTCGCAAGGCTGAAACTTAAAGGAATAGGCGGGGGAGCATACATCGAGTGACGCGTACGGTTCAATCGGATTCCACACCGTGAACCTTACCAGGACCGACAGCAGAATGAAGGTCAGTCTAAAGGGCTTACCTGACACGCTGAGAGGAGTTGCATGGCCGACGTCAGCCTGTGTCGTGAGATGACCTGTTAAATCAGGTAACAGGCGAGACCCGTGTGTATATTTACTAAGTGTACAATATGCAGACTGCCGTGGTTAACACGGAGGAAGGTGCGGGCTACGTTAGGTAGTATGGCCCAAATGCCCTGGGCAACACGTGCGCGGCAATGCTGGATTCAAAGGGCTGCGACCCTGAAAGGGGAAGCCAATCTCATAAACTCCAGCTTAGTTCAGATTGAGGGTTGTAACTCACCCTCATGACGCTGGAATTCGTAGTAATCGGGTTTAATCAGAGCCCGGTGAATAAGTCCCTGCTCCTTGCACTCACCGCCCGTCAAACGAACCGAGTTTTGCTTTGGCGAGGTCCGTCAGGAACGAACCTCAGTAAGACAAGGTAGGTTAAGTCGTCACAAGGTAACCGTAGGGGAACCTGCGGTTGGATCACCTCCTATAAATTAATTTTAGAATTATGATGTGAAAATAATTTTGCATACCGTCAACTTCTTGATAAGGTTTAAAAACCTTTGAGAGATTATGGGTGTATTGGGCCCGTAGTCTAATGGTAAAATAGCTCGTTTGCACCGAGCAGTTCCGTGTTCGATTCACGGCGGGTCCACTTATTATAGTGGAGTCGAAATCATAAATCATTTTCACTTACGTGAGAGTTGGCGACGGACTTATCGTCGTGAATGAGGCGTGTGATTGATTTCACATGTCGTGCAGAGAATAATCAATGAAGCGAGTAGGCAAATCCACTTAGTGTGTTCTATAGGAACAAAACAGCATTTGATCTTATTTAAGCTAATAGACGGATAGCTTGGTTTGGACTGTGATGAAGGACGTGGCAAGCTGCGATAAGCCTCGGCGAGGTGCATGCGACCATTGAACCGAGGATTTCCTAATGCGATAACGTTTTATGTAGAGATGCAGATGGACGCCGGGAATTGAAACATCTTAGTACCGGCAGGAAAAGAAAGCAATTGCGATTCCCTTACTAGCAGCGAGCGAAAAGGGAACAGGGCGAACCGAATCTGCTCTTGAAAGAGAGTTAGAGATGTGGTGGATGCTAAACCTAAGTCATCGAGAAAAAGTTTTCTGGAAAGAAATACCATAGAGGGTGATAGTCCCGTATTTGAAGATGATATGGCAGGCTCCGAAAGAGTAGGGCCTCCTAGATTGGAGGTCTGAATACAGGTAGATTAATACCTAACCCTAAATATTAGTCCAAGTCCGATAGCGAACTTAGTACCGCGAGGGAAAGCTGAAAAGTACTCTTGAAAGAGGGTTAAAAGACTTGAAATCTATTAGTGACATGATGGTTACGGCATTACGGTGTTGTAACGTACGTTTGGAAAAATGGGCCAAGGAGTTCTCTTATTTGGCGAGGTTAAATTGAATCCATAGCGAAAGCGAGTGTGAAAGCGCGTTAGTCAAATGGGGGATGACCCGAAACCGGACGATCTATTCGTGGACAAGCTGAAGTTTCCCGAAAGGGGAATGGAGGGCTGAAGCGTTGTTGTGTGCATGCACTCGTATGATCTGCGAATAGGGGTGAAAAGCCTATCTAGTTCGGCGATGGCTGGTTCCTGCCGAAATATGCCTAAGTATAGTCTCGCACAGTTTGTTAGCGGGGTAAAGTACGGATAGAGTTTGCCAGGGCCGAAAGGTTACGGAGCTTCTTCCAACTCAGAACCTGTTAATTGCGTAATGCGGGAATGGCGGGCAGTGCGTAAGGTACTGTTCGAAGACCGGAACAACGGAGAGTGGAGTTAAGGTCCCTAATTGTTTGCTAAGTGTAACAAACTTTGTCGGAAACCTAAGACAGCGAGGATGTAGGCCCAGAAGCAGCCATCATTTAAAGAAAGCGTAACAGCTCACTTGTTGAGGTTTCTGGCGGGAAAAATGGACGGGGCTAAGCAAACAACCGATACTCCACCAGCTCTAGCAATAGAGTTTGGGTAGGCAGGCGTGGATTCTGCGCAGAAGGTTTTGTGAAAGCAAGGCTGGAGCGGGATCCAATGAGAATCTTGGCGGTAGTAAGATCAGATTACACTGAGAATGTGTAGCGCCGGAAGAGCAAGGTTTCCTTGGCACTATTGTTTAACCAAGGGTTAGTCGGCACCTAAGCCATATCTTAACTGCGTATGGCGAATGGAAATCAGGTTAATATTCCTGGACCGATTATATTTGTATGCGTTTCACTTCGGGATAGACGGGAGCTTGAAAGGGCTTTTAAACAAGAAAGTTATGGATCGTAATGATAAGAAGTTACTGAATTGTTTGACGAAAACCGTTGAATCCGGGGGTCCGTGAAAGAGCGTATGCTTATGATATAATTGGCCGTACCCAGAATCGGCACTGATGCTCTGGCTTAGAAGGCTAAGGCGTGAAAGGATAAACTAATTCAGGGAATTCGGCAATTTGGCCCCGTATCTTCGGTATAAGGGGTGTCTATAGGTGTCTTTGAATATAGAAGGCGTTTGTAGATCGCAGTGACAAGGACTGCCCGACTGTTTACCAAAAACGTAGCTGGTTGCAAATCCGAAAGGACTAGTATAACCGGTGAGATCTGCCCAGTCACGGTGTTTCAAACCCTGGTTCAACAGGGCTAAGACCCGTGAAACGGCGGGCCTAACTATGAGGCTCTTAAGGTAGCGTAATGCCTTGTCGTTTGAATGGCGACGTGCATGAATGGTTTAACGAGGTAGTCGCTGTCCCGAATTAGGACCTTCTGAACACACTTGATGGTGAAGATGCCATCGTCTCCTAGTGGGAAGCGGAGACCTTGTGAACCTTTACTGCAACTTGTTGCTGTGGTCTTAGGAAGAGTGCATAGCATAGGTAGGAGCGTCGAAACCAAGTTTCTGGACTTGGTGGAGCGACCGTGTAATACTACCCACCCTTCTTGAGGCTACTCACCCGAGAGGGGACACCAGCAGGCGGGCAGTTTGGCTGGGGCGGCACCCTGCAGAAAAGATATCTGTAGGGCCCAAAGACAAGCTCATCCAGGTTGGAAATCTGGAGTAGAGTGCGAAGGCAAAAGCTTGTCTGACTGTATTTCGAACAGCAAGAAATGCAGAGGTGAAAGCCGGGCTTAGCGACCCCACATAGCCTCTTAATAGGGCTTGTGTGTGACAGAAAAGGTACTCCAAGGATAACAGGCTTGTCGCCCCCGATAGTCCATATTGACGGGGCGGTTTGGTACATCGCTGTCGGCTCTTCCTATCCTGGTTGTGCATAAGCAACCAAGGGTGTCGGAGTTCACGCGTTAAAAGGGATCGTTAGCTGGGTTAAGAACGTTGCGAGACAGTTTGTATGATATCTACTAGGAGTGTTGTGGTTTGAGTGGAACGAGCAAGTAGTACGAGAGGAACCTTGCTTGGATGCCTCTGGTGAGCGGTTGTTACGAGCAGGCCGCGCAGCTACGCATTGTGTGGATAAGTGCTGAAAGCATCTAAGCACGAAGCCATCCGCAAGACGAGACCACATAGGCCGTTATAGAAGATAACGTTGATAGAGTTGGTGTGTAAGAACCGAGGTAACGAGGTTTTAAGCATGCAACTACTAATAGCCACACTTCAAATGCTAACTAATTGGATTTGCCTACTATTCATTTGTTTCTAAAAATTTAAATAAGATTGAATGTTAATCCCTGTGTGGGGAGTAGATATTTTTTTATTTGGATTGTTGTGATAATGGTCTCTTAATGCTCCGACAATTTTTGCTTTTTTAGCTAAATCTACGACATCCCTTCCGTAAACTACTGCTTCTTCATCAGATGACTTTGCACTATCAGTTAGAGCTGTTTTTATTAAATCTACATCAGCATCTGTTAATTCAGATTCTGATTTTTGAGGTCCTAAAGTTGGTTCAAGCCAAATCCTTGCAATATCTTTTTTCTTTGTTCCTGCTTTCTTGTCTGTAATTGTGATGCTAGCAATTTCACTAATATTCTCTCCGACAAGCATCTGCGATTCGCTTCTATAAACTCCTCCTGGAACTTTCTGTAATTTCTGTTTTATATTATCCCAAGCTGTCCATCTTAAAGCCAGAATGTAACCATCAACGTGATGGGATTTTTGAATCGGTCCGTGTTTCCTGGACGCCCATCTTCCATGTAATCCGTTTGCTATTGCTGTTAATGTTAATCCGCCGATACCCTTTGAGGTTATAGTATATCCTGAATCCGTGTTGAATAAGGTTTCATACGCTTTTCCGAGTCCCTCATTTAGAGATGTGGCAAAATCTTCCTAACAAGATTACTGTTTGTAATTTTATGTAGTCCTCTTGAAATTTATCCTCTAGCCATAAAATTGTCTTTTTTTTCTCGCTTTAAAAACACTTCTAATTCTGGAGATGTAACAAAAATCAGCCAATGGGTACGAAAAGAACAATAAGGATAAAGGAAATTAATGATAAGACTATTAATGTTATTATTACTCCCAATAACCAACCGAAAAATGCTCTTACTCCTGAAATTTCATGAGTAACTGCAAAACCGATTATAACTAAAACCAATGACCAGATTAATGCCGGTGCTGAAAGTAATGTGAGAAAGGGAACAAATATTGAGACGAGGAAGACTATTGGAGCCAAAACCATTCCCGGAGTGGTAGCATAGATTATTGCATTGTATGTTTGTGTTAGCGTTCCCTTAGACTTAACTATTTTTAATCCGAGGTGCATAAGTGCTGCTGCAATAAAGGACATTATCGGACCAAGGATGAAGATAAACACAAAGTACATCCCTGCTACTGCTTCAAATAAAGCAACTCCGGCCATGTTTAAGATGAATTCCAAGAATGCAGGAACTTGTGCCTGGGAACCGAGGAGGGCTATAAAACTCTGCAAGGATAATACAAATTGCACCGCAAAGATTGCTGTTACAATTGAAATTATAAGAAACGGCACTATTGCTAAAAGAAGATAATATTTTAGTGTGTCCCATTTTTTATCATCTTTTATTTCATTGAATAATTGTACGGGGTGCGTGAATGACATTCCAATTTTTCCGAAGAATTTGGGACCTCCAACAAGTTTATCTGATTTAGGTTTTTTTGCGGGAGCAAATGTTTTCATGGGTTTTTCCATTGGCTTTTCTTTTTGTATCTCTGGCATTTTTTGGTTTGGATTATAACCCTCTGGATAATAGCCAGACATCTTGGGCCTATATTGGCGCGGTAAATGATTTATGGCTTCTAGAACATCTTTTTCGGAATGATTGTGCCTTATTAATTCCTGTTTAAGTTCTTCAAGAGAAAATCCTCTTTTTATGCCTTCTTCAAAATACCTTACAATATCTTCATTCACCATCTTCTTATCATTTAGAAGGAAAAATAATTTAAATAGTTATCTAAGAGCCAGCTTTTTCATCGTAATAATTTTCTTCATCTCTTTTCGTATTTTTTAGCCCCTTAATGAAATAAAATCCGACATATATCAAAACAAGTATTGAAGTTAATGAAACAAAAAATGTTGTATATGGGCCTTTGTATCTGTAAAAAACTGCAGAATCAAAAACTGCTAAAACTAAAAGCCCGGTTATTGTACCTAAATAAGGGTTTGTTATTATAAAGGATTTATCCCATAAAATGAACAGGGTCGAAACGATTGCTATAACTAAAGCAAATGCTATTTCTACAAACCCAAGGGATTCTTCTGGCACAACAGAAGCCTTTAGTATGAAAAATGTTAAGGGGATTATTAGGAGGATTATAAATACAATTATGTTATGTAAATTGGAAAACCGGTTTACCTCTCTTTTCTTAGGCATGTTGTTGTTAAGATAATAAGGTTTAAAAACCTATTTTTATCAGTTTTAATGAGTCGGGTAGCTGGCTTCGGAATCAGACATTAAATTGTCAAGCTATATAAAAGCGGATTCTGAGGAAGGTCCGGGCATCTCGTCGTAAGACGAAAAGTGCGATTCACGAAAGTGAACTGTCATGAGGCAGAGCTCTGGTATAGAAACGACACAGCCTATATTGCGCTAGGATCCGTGAGGGGAGCTTGCTTTGTAGGATTTGCTGGAACGAGCAACTTCGCTGATGCAAGAGTCATAGCCGCTCGCTAAGTAGGATGTCAGCACATTCCGTCTGATTACAGGGAATGACAGAACCTGGCCTATTCCCGACTCACTTTTCTAAACATTTAAAAGCAAATTATATCTTGTTTGAAGATGGGACGGTAGCTCAGTGGGAGAGCACACGACTGAAGCTCGTGGTGTCGGGGGTTCGATTCCCTCCCGTCCCATTTGGGAATCGAACATACTCTTTTATATATGGAATATACTATAGATTAAGATGATAGGCGTGATAATTGTTGCTGTAATAGGACTTCTATTGTCCTTGTATACGCTTTATGTAGAAGGAAGGCTAAAAAAAGATAAAAATTACAAGGCAGTCTGTGATATTGGGAATGCCTCATGTACAAGGGTATTTAGTAGTGAATTTGGAAAGACCTTGGGGATTTCTAATGGAATATGGGGGATATTGTTGTATGTTATGATATTGGCATTGGTTTGGTTGAATTTAACAGATTATGTTTTTTACATATCAATTATTGCATTTCTTGGAACTTTGTATTTGGCCTATACATCGTATTTTAGATTGAAAGATTTTTGTTTAGTTTGCAGTGGAATCTATATTGTTAATGTTTTGCTTTTGGTATTTAGCTGGTTGGGAATTTAAAAACATTTATAAAAGAAAGTTGTTTTTATAGTTCATGGTAAAAAAAGAGGTTGCTAGTAATAAGGTTCTTGATGATGGTGGACTTACAGGATGGAGTCTTGGTCTAATTGCTTTAATATTTTCCCTTATCTTTCCCATTGCCGGATTTATTATGGGTGTTGTTGGATTGATTGTTAACAGGAAGGAGAGAAGATATGCGAAAAACATGTTTACCAAAACCGGAAAGACGTTGAATATTGTTGCATTAGTTGTGAGTGTTATCTTGTTTATTGCCAGCCTTGTTGCTGTAACATATCTTGAAAGTGCGTTGAGCCAGATTGGAGGTATTTAATAATGAAAAAGAAAGGTGCCTTTGAGCTTTCTATCGGCACAGTGGTTGTTATTGTTATTGCGATGGCATTATTAATTATGGGTCTTGTTCTTGTCAGAAATATTTTTACAGGTGCCACTGAAAGTGTTGATAGGATTGATGATGGAATTAAAGAGGAGATACAGGGTGTTTTTTCGACGGAAAGAGATGATGTCATTGTTAAACTGGGGGAAAGTAGAACAGCAAAAGTTAAGGCTAATGGTGAAAGGTTTGGAATAGTTTTGGGAGCCAGAACTCCTGATGGTTCTGCGGCAAGGGGTAGAGAAAGGTTGCAATATCAACTTTCTTTAGAAGAGCCTACTGGAAATAATTGTGCTTCTTTGATTGGAACAACAGCAACCAAAAATTTATTTGAGACGCCTCTTGATAGTTATAGGGGTTTTGATCAGTACGACGGAGCTAATGCATATGCTTTAATTGAATTAAACATTCCTGAAGGTACCGCATCATGCACTCAGAAAATTTACATAGATGTTAAAGACACTGATTCTGGGTTGACAGAACCTTATGTTGGGACTTTCTTTAGAATTGAAGTTCTAAAGTCCGGAATATTTGGTTAAGATGAGTCAATATTTGGATTTTGTTGATATGAAGTATAAGCCTAAGAAAGATGATTTGATTTGCTTGTTCAGAATAGAACCAAATGGATTGAGTTTTAATGATGCTATCGGAAGAGTTGCTGCTGAATCAAGTAATGGAACATGGACTACTCTTTCAACGTTAAAACCCCATATAAGAAAAATAAGAGGGCGGGCTTTTTATAGAAAAGGAAATTTAGTTAAGATTGCTTATCCGTCTGAATTGTTTGAACTTGGAAATATGGCTCAAGTTTATTCTGCTATTGCAGGAAACATTTTTGGCATGAAGGCTGTCGATAATTTAAGACTTTTAGACATTGATTTTCCCGACATGATGATGAAATCGTTTAGAGGACCTCAGTTTGGAATTGAAGGAGTCAGGAAATTCATGAAGGTTAAAGGGAGACCTTTGACTGCAACAGTTCCAAAACCAAAAGTTGGAATGACTACAAGAGAACATGCAAAAGTTGGGTATGATGCTTGGATGGGAGGAATTGATTTTTTGAAAGATGATGAAAATTTAACAGATCAAAAATTCAATCGATTTAAAGCAAGGGCAAAGGCTTGTGCAAAGATGAGGGATAAGGCTGAAAAGAAAACTGGAGAGATAAAAGATTATTTCATTAATGTTACTGCTGAAAGTAAGGAGATGTTGAAGAGGGCTAAGATTGCAAAGAATTATGGCTTCAAATACGTAATGTGTGATATCGTTACTGCTGGATGGAGTGGATTACAAACACTTCGGGAACATTGCCAGGATTCTAAACAAGCGATTCATGCACATAGGGCTATGCATGCCACATTCACGAGAAATCCTAAACATGGAATATCTATGTTAACCCTTGCTAAATCAGCAAGATTAGTTGGTGTTGATAATATTCACATTGGAACAGTCATTGGAAAGCTAGTTGGAACAAAAGATGAGGTTTTAAATTTAGAAAGAGAAATGGAATATCATAGTATGAGGGAAGATTTTAAGGAGGGTATTTTGGAAGAGGATTGGAAGAGGATAAAATCGGTATTTCCTTGTTCTTCCGGGGGTTTACATCCAGGAATCCTGCCAGAGATAATGGACATGATGGGCAAGAATATAATGGTTCAGCTTGGAGGGGGGATTCATGGGCATCCTGATGGAACAAAATCAGGAGCCATGGCGACTAGACAGGCAATTGACGCTTATATAAGGAAAGTTAAAATAAAAGAAGCTACATTAATTTATCCTGAATTGACAAGAGCGTTGAATAAATGGGGTCATGAAAAGCCAGTTTAGATAAAATTAAAAGTCTCTATCTGCTAGATTATTTATGGAGTATAAGAAGTATAAATGGTTTTACACGAAAAATAAGAAGTTAGTTGTGGCCGGAAAATCGGCAGAGAATAATGACAAATTGTTGAAGGAAATTCTGGATACTGGGAAAGAATATTGGGTTTGTCACACGAGCCATCCAGGTTCTCCTTTTTCAGTTATAATTGATGGAAGTAAAAAAGATATTGAAGAGGCAGCTATGTTTACAGGTTGTTTTAGCAGGGCTTGGAAACAGGGAAAAAAGAAAACAAAAGTTAATATTTTTAAATCAAGCCAATTACAAAAAATAAAAGGTATGAAAATTGGAACTTGGGGTGTTCTTGGGAGAGTTGAAAAAATGGAAGTGAGCTTAAAATTAGTTTTGACAAAGCAAAAAAATGTTTGGAAAGCCGTTCCGGAAAAATCTGCTGGAAAAAAAATACTAGGAATTTGTCCAGGAAATGTTGACAAAGAAAAGAGGATTAGTGTATTAATAGATAAGATTAAAGAAAAGAGCAAGATGAAAATTGATAAGAACCAGCTTATTGCTGCATTGCCTGCGGGAGGATTTGAGATTTATTAATGGTTATCTTTCCTCGAGATGATAATTTCATACGATGCATTTTTTGTTTGTAAGTTGCACGGATTTGATAGTGATTCCTTGAGACATGCAATCCTTCTTCTGTTGAACCTACAGTTATCAATTTATTTGGGATTTCATTATCTCTTAATTCTGTTGCAAGTTCATCATATGATTGAGCTATTTTTTCTAACTCTTCTTCCACTCTAGTTGTTTCAACTGGGTTTACCATCTGGTTCCGAAAAAATATATGTTTTTAAACATTGCCGTTTTCTATAAATTATGGTAGGAAAATTAATGAGATTTCAGATAGGAAAATCCGGGATAACTCCCGGCGTGATAGAAAGCCTTGCTAAAGCGTTTAGGACTCACAAAACTATAAGGATAAGCCTTCTAAAATCTGTTGGGATGGATAGGAATGAGAAAAAGAAAATTGCAGATGAATTATGTGAGAAACTTTCAGGGAATTATAAATATACTATAATCGGATTTACCATTGTTCTGAGAAAGGCAGGCAAGGGATAAGGTTTATAAGGGCTCTTTATCCAATATAGAAAATGGCTGATGTGAGGACTATTGAAGCAGGAAAATATAACAATCTTTTAGCTGAGGCACTGAAAAAAATGGAGGAGTTTGAAGAACCAGAATGGGTTTGCCTTGTAAAATCAGGACCTCATAATTCTAGGCCAACTAATGATGAGAACTTTTGGTATAAAAGAGCTGCTAGTGTGTTGAGACAAATTTATCTTAGAGGAGTTGTAGGTGTTGAAAGACTCAGAACAAGATATGGTGGAAGAAAGGAGAGGGGTGTGAAGCCAAGTGAATTTAGAAAAGGCGGAGGGAAGATAATTAGAACAATTTTACAGCAAGCTGAAAAGGCTGGATTTATAGAAAAGGCCACTGGAAGTAAGAAAGGCAGACAATTAACAGAGAAGGGAAAGGAATTTATGGAGGGTGTACAATGACAAGACATTATCCAAAAAAAGTGAAGTTAGGTGTTCATGGAAGAAGAACCAAGTGGGCCCCTTTTTGGGCAGTAATAAAGAAATTTGGTCAAGGAAAAAGAAAGCATCCTAGTGAAATGACAAAAATAAGGAGACACTGGAGAAGAACTAAATTAAAAGTGAAACCTAGAAAATCTAGGAAGAGTCACTTTGGTTAAAGATGACACAGGCAAATGAAAGAGAGTATGTAATTCCATTAAGAAAGGAATGGATGAAAAAACCCAGATATAAGAGAACGAGAGCTAGCGTAATTGGAATAAAAAAATTTATTGCTAAACATATGAAGGTTCCTGATAGGAATCTGGATAAGGTAAAGCTTGATGTTTATTTGAACAATGAGATATGGTTTAGAGGAAGTAAAAAACCACCTGCAAAGATAAAAGTAATTGCGAAAAGAGTTGATGACAAGATAATTGTTGAACATGCTGAACTTCCGGATAAATGGACTTTTGCGAAAGCAAGGCATGAAAAGAGACATAAGAAAGCTGAAACTAAGAAAAAGATAGAGAGGGCTGAAACAAGGTCTGAAGAGAGAACGGAAGAAAAGACGGAAGAAGAAAAGAAAGATGAATCTGAAAAGGCAAAGGCTGTTGCAGATGTTAGAGAAAAACAAGCTGAACAACAGGCTAAAGCACAGAAACAGATTGAAAAAGCAATGAAAGCGCCTAAGTCTCAGCCTAGGAAAGCGTTGAAGAAATAGCTTTTAAGCGCCCAAATACTTAAGCAATTCAAATACTAAAAAAGCAGGCCAGACTAATGATTTTAGGGTTCCCAGTATGCCTATCCAGAACCCTGTTGCTGTTGAAATATAATATATTGCCGAACCCAGAAAGCCTAAAAAATAAAAGCAACCCGCACATCCTCCACAAGTGCTCCTTTTACAAAACGAATTTTTCATTGTATCTTTATTCCTTCTTGTTTTCTTTTTCATTTTAATAATAGAGTAATTGAATATATACTTAGTAAGTCCTTGTTTCAAAGAAATCGGTTAATTCAATAAGCTTTTCCTTGTATATGGAATCTGGAATCTCTTTTAATTTTTCTCTTGCCTGTCCTAGATATTTCTTTAGTTCTTGTCTGGCGTAGTCTATGGAACCAGACTCTTTTAGAATATTTATTGCTTCTTTGATTTCATCTTCTGTGTTTTCCTTTTTTTGTAGGATTTCCAATAATCTATTCTTGGTTTCTGGTGAGTTGTTTAATGAATGGATTACTATTAAAGTTTTTTTGCCTTCTGCTATATCCCTTCCAAGATTCTTGCCGACTTTTGTTTGCTCTCCTAACAAATCCAATAAATCATCTTGAATTTGAAATGCAATACCTATTGAATAACCATAATCAGAGAGAGAATTAATTATGGATTCCTCATTAGTTGCAAGGATTGCTCCAAGTTTGATTGATGATGTTATTAAGGTTGATGTTTTCTTTTCAACCATTTCTAAAGATTTTTCTGATGTTATTTCTGCTGACTTTTCAAAGTCTACATCCATCATCTCGCCATCAAGTATGGTTAAAGCCGTATCTGAAAGGATTTCCATTACCTTTTCTTTCTTTTCGATATTAGATTTTGCTACCAATAAGAAAACAAGGTTTGCTAACGCGTCTCCTGCAAGGATTGCTGTATCTGTATCCCATTTTTTGTGAACTGTTAGAGAATTTCTTCTCGTGTCGCTTTTATCTATTATATCATCATGGATTAAAGTCCAATTATGCAAATATTCTATTGCTGTAGCAACAGTTGCGATTGCCTGTGTGTTGCTTTCACCTGCAGCCTTATGGGCAAGAGTTAGTAAAAGAGGTCTTATTCTTTTTCCGCCTGATTTGAGTAGGTGTGCTGAGGACTCCCTTAATCTTTTATTTTTTATTAGGGAAAAATTCTTTTCTATCGAATTTTCTATTGCTTGTTTTTCTTCTTCTAAATTCTCCCAAAACTCCATTATTTTAGATGGTTAGACTGTTTATATAGATTTTTATAGTTTTAATATTGGAGTTATATATGAAAGACATTAAAGAGTATAATTTAACTCTTTATAAGACTGGTAAAACCAATGCAAATGATGGAGAATAGATTTTGTCATGACTCCATTAGGTAGATTTTTTCAAGTTACTGAAACAACAGATATTCATAAATTTTTTTAGATATTGAAAAAATAGAAAGATATCCAGTTACTTTTGTTGTTAAATTAAGCGAGAAATCAGACATTCTATTAAAGAAAATGAAAGAGAATGCAGAATCAAGATATTTTATAAAATCAGTTGTCGAAAAATATATGAGTTGTATTGAAGAAATAATAAATATTCCAAAATTATTAGAGTGTTTAGATTCTGTTATTAAGAAAGGCAATCTAAAAGAAGTTACTCAAGAAATAATTTTACAAAGCAAAGTAGAATTTAATATTATAGAAGATGACAAAGATGAAGATTTAGAAGACGATTCATAAATTCCCTTTTTCATAGAAAAAGACAATCTGTCTGAAGGACTAAGCCCCCTCTTAATAAATTTCTTTTACGAAGTAAAAGGTAATATGTGCGTAGCACTCGTAAGGCGGAAACCCCTTTTAATAATTCTACACAACGATTGAATATAACATCGCGATTATCTGAAGTTTCACGAAGTGAAATTTGGGGATTTTTCGCAGGAAAATCCCAGATAATCGCTGTTAGTAGACTCGAGCGAAATGAAATGAAGCGAGAGCCTGCAAGGCGTGGCAAGAAAAATCTTTGATTTTTCGCAGAGTAAAAATCAATTTTCTGAGTGGGAATTAAAATCTAACGCACGCGTTTTAGAAAACCTTATATAGCTGATAATTATCTAATATTTATGGAACAACAGAATATTGATAATAGACTAGCAAGAATTGAAAAAACCCTAAAATTTATTCAGGAAAATATGGTTGATGTAGATGTGATTATAACGGAAGAAGAAAGAAGGATGCTTGATGAAAGTGTGGAAAATGAAAAATCTGGAAAACTTATTTCTTCAGAAAAATTAAGACAAGAATTAGGAATATGAGTCTTAAAATTGACTACGATAATCAACCAAGAAAATTTCTTAAAAACCAAGATAAAACAACCGTAAAAAGAATTATGGATAAAATTGATACCCTGTCATTAAATCCTATTCCGCACGACGCAAAGAGAGTTTTAGGCTATGAATTACCAACTTTTAGAATAAGAATCGGAAAGCATCGTGCCCTTTATCGCGTGAATTATGAAGAAAAGAAGATTATTGTTGTAAAAATTGATAAAAGAGATAAAGTTTACGATTAGTTTCTAACATAAAAACAAACAATATTTTATTAAACCAATAAGTCTTCTTACTTTTATGAAAGATGAATATGAAAAGTTAGCTAAATCTTATGATAGGCAACTTAAGGACAAATTAACTAAGAATATGTATAAAGAATGGAGAGAAGAATTAAAAGAGGTTATTAGTAACTACAAGATAAAGAAAGGTGTTTTAATTGATTTGGGATGTGGTACTGGAATAACCACCATTCCTTGGATTAAAAAATTCGACAAGGTTATTGGTATTGAACTATCAAAACCAATGCTAAAAGAAGCTAAAAAGAAATCAACAAAAGTAAAGTGGGTAAATCAAGAGATAGTTAATCTGAAGATAAAAGAAAGGGCTGATGTAATCACATGCCATTTTGATGTTTTAAATCACATTTTACGAAAAGAAGATTTGCAAAAGGTTTTCAATAATATTTATGAACTTCTAAATTCTGGCGGTCTTTTCATCTTTGATATGATGTCTCCAGAATCTTTTGTTTGGCTAAAGAAGAAAAGAAAAACAAGTCAGATTTCAGAGGAGTCATATTCTAAAGAAGAAGTAAAAAGAATGCTAGAAAAAGTTGGCTTCAAAATATTGAAAATTAAGAAACAAAAAACCCCAGAATGGGACAATAAACCAAAAAGGAATATATTTTTAGTGCGAAAAGAATAGCTTTATCGAACGCGCGTCCTATTGGGCGGGAAAGAAAAGTGATTTTAATTAGACATAACGTCGGCATTAACCGAAGTCGGCGAAGCCGATTTGGACGGAGAAACCTGCAAGACTTCGGAATCTCTTAATCGCTGTTATATTCTCTCG
>PFOR01000001.1 GCA_002792635.1 Candidatus Pacearchaeota archaeon CG_4_10_14_0_2_um_filter_35_33
TACCCTCGACTTACAGACAGGAAAGACACCAACCCAGTTCTTAGGAGGAACAAATCCGGGATATATGTGGAATGTTACTAGTTTGGAATCTAATAGTTGTGTAAATGATAGTTATGAAGAGCCGTTTGGTGATGTGAACTTCACGATGTATGGCGTTTTTGCGAGCACTTCCACTTCGTCTACAAGAGTATGTCAGTATTTTAACTTTATATCTGGCGCAGATACGATAGAAATTGACATCAATCTGTCAGTTCCATCAGATTCTTTAACTGGGGCCTTAACGGATACTATTACGGCTACTGCAACAGTTATCTAACGCGAAAGGTATAAAAAACTGATTTTGTTAATAGTCTTATGTTGAAAAGAGGTTTTTTGTTTTTAATTCCCTTAATAGTTTTTGTGGGAATAGCTAGTGCAGCTTTAGGAATTACCCCTGCAAAAGAAGTGGTTAATTTTGTCCCTGGGCAACAGCTTCAGTTTGAGTTTACAATTCTTTCGGATAAACCAGATCAAGAAATTGCTCTTTATACGGAAGGAGATTTGGCCGGATATACTCGGCTTAGCAAGACAGAAATAAAAGGAGAAGATAGATTAACTGTTTATTTGTCTTTTCCTGATGGAGATATAGCTCCGGGCGAGCATAGGATTTTGGTGGGTGCGAGAGAAATTCCAGATGAAAGTCAGTTTCTTGGAGTCGCAGTTAATGTCAGAGCAGTGATTGTTGTGTTTGTTCCATATCCAGGGAGATATGCGGAAGTTTCTCTAAATGTACCAGATGCTAATGTTAATGAAAACCTTCCTATAGAAGCTTATGTTGTTAATAGAGGAAGAGAAAACTTGTTTACTCATGTCAAGGTCAATATTTATGAATCGGATAGAACTTTGTTAGATCGTATTGATTTTCAACCTTATGATATAAATCAAGGAGGGGATAGATATTTTAGGAAATTGTATCCGACTTCGGAGTTTAAGGCAGGATCATATCTTGCGGAAGCGGTTGTTGATTATGGGGATATTGTCATCGTGAATGACACATTTAGGTTGGGTTCTTTGAATGTTAATCTGACTAATTATACAGATAGGTTGAGGCAGAAGGAAGGTTTTCAAGAATATAATCTAGATGTCCAGAGTTTGTGGAATAATCCCTTGGATGAAGTTTATGCAGATGTTAATATTTCTAATGGTGTTCAAAATGTGGAAATTAGGACACCATCTATCAGTCTTAATCCATGGGAGGTTGGAATTCTTTCTGGGTTTATAGATACTTCTGAAATGGAAGGAGATTATGATGTTGAGTTTGTTCTCAGGTATGCTCAGGCTAGCTCTGTTTATTATGGGATGATTAGCGTGTTTGTTGTTAATTACTTGATGATTGGTATAATAGCTGGGGTGATATTGGCGCTTATTGTTATAATAGGCCTAATAATATATATAAGAAAACTTAAAAAGAAAGTTAAAAAATGAAAAAAGTTGCTTATTTCTTAGTTATTTTTGCTTTTGTTCTATTGACTCTTTCTATTTGGATATCTAGTGTTTATTCGAACCAATATCTGGAAGAAAAAACGTTTTATGCTAGCGCCAATTTCACCTATAATCATCTAGGATTTGATGTTAGCAATTCTTCCCTTAATTTTGGATATATCCCAATTGGATCTTCCTCTACTAGGGAAGTGGTGTATTTTAATCATTATGATTTGCCTGTTTATGTCTATATAGAAGCAGAAGGAGAATTGTCTGATTCTCTTATTTTTGAGAGTCCTGTTTTCGTAGAGGGAAAGAGTGAGAGAGTTATTTCTTTCACAGCATTTGCTCCAAGAGATTCCATGCCTGGATTTTATGATGGTTCGGTCAGATTTATTATCAAACCGGCTAAATAATAAGATATTTAAGATAGATTCTCAATAACTTTGTATGAAAAGGGAGGGGTTTTATTTGATTCTGATTTTGGTAACTTTTACAGTATTACTTTCCTTATTTAATATTTTTTTATTTCAGAGTGTTAGCCAAAATTTTGTTTTAGGATCTGCTACTAACCAGGGCACTTTAACATTAAGAGTCGTGGGAGGGGACAATATTGCACCAGCAATTGATTTAACTTATCCAGGAAATATTAGTTATTCGTCTCAGAAGACCGAACTTAATTATTCTGTTTATGATAACAATATTTTAGATAGCTGTTGGTATTCTTTGAATTCTGGGACTACTAATACTAGCGTTACATGCGGACAGAATGTTACAGGCATTTCCAGTTCATTAGGAACCAACACGTGGACAGTTTATGCGAATGATACTTTTGGAAATGAAAATTCAAGCAGCGCCACATTCTTTATCGAATCTGGTGGTGGAGGAGGTGGCGGAGATGGTGGAGGTGGAGGAGGTGGAGGGCCAGAGTTAGAGCCATTTAGTGTGAATCCGAGAGACACATCATTGGAATTAACTGAGAAAGATTCTATTGCGGAAGAGATTAAGATAGTTAATATCATAGATTCTGCTATCACTCTTGATTTTTCTTTAGAAGGTTTTGATTCTACTGCTTCACTTAGCTCTACATCTACGACTTTATTACCGGGAGAAGTTTATAGTCTATTTCTTATTTCAGAATTATTGGATCCAGGAGTGTATACCGGAAAAGTTTTAGTTAGCTCAGGGAATATAGTAAAAGAAGTTTTAGTTGTCTTGACAGTCAGATCTGAGAAGCTGTTGTTTGATATTTCTTTGGAGATTTCTGATGAGTTTAGAAAAATAAGTGTAGGGAAAAATGTTAGTGCCTCTATATCTATCTATAATCTTGATGAACTCTTGGAAGCAGGAGAAATTAATGCTACGTATTTAATTAAGGATTTCAGTGGCAATGTGCTATATGAGGATTCAGAGATATTGTTTGTTGAAGATAGGACTAATTATAATTATGTTTATCCGACTGATTTCTTGAGTGCAGGAGAATATGTTATAGCAGTTGAAAACATTTACCAAGGAGGTTTTGCAGTTTCTTCTGTGAGGGTATCTATTATCGATGAAGATTTTAATTATCTATTATGGCTTGCTATTGCAATTGCAGTGATTTTGGCAGCAGTTGTTCTTTGGAGATCCATATACACATATAAAAAGTCGGAGAAATATAAAAAATAAGATGAAGTGGTTACCTTTATTTGTGATAATTTTGTTTGCTTCCTTAGCAGGTGCACAATTCAATTATTATAGCGTGAATACCCCAGTTGTTGAAAGTGTTTTGCCATCCGGGGGATTTATAACAGTTCAAGTTGATGTTAACAATAATGTTGAGGACGAACTTGTTGTCCAAGCATCTTATTCTTCTAAAGAAGGTTTTTTTGATGTGAACCCTCTTGAAGCCAGAATAAAAGGATTAGAAGGCCATACTTTCGATGTATCGATGGATTCTTCTGGGCTTGATAAGGGTGTTTATGTTGGGAAGATAGATTTTTTGGGAGTGCAGCCAGTTACAGTGCCTGTAATCATGGAAGTTCAGTCACCTAGAGACTCCTTGTGGTTTGATATTTCAATCGAACAATCGATAGGACAAATATCACTGCCTCCCAGGCAGAATTCTTTTGATGTAAGTGTCGATGTTTTTAATTTAGGTGCTGTTTCAGGATACACAACTATTGGGTATTATATTAAAGATTTACAAGGCAATGAAATCTATTCAGACACGCAAAACATATTTGTTGAGAATACCTTATCTTTCAGAAAATCTATTCCTCTTTCCGAGGAACTTGATTATGGTGATTACGTTCTTTACGCTGTGATTGAGGGAGAGGGTAGTTCAGGAACAGACAGCATTGTTGTTAATGTTGCAAGTCCTGTTTTGGCTAGTCCTCTAACATCAGGATTCAATTATTTTATATTTATGATTTTGATTTTTCTTGCTATTTCTTTTTTAGTCATAAATTATTTATGGGATAGGAGAGTTAGGACGGTTGCTAGAGATTGGAATCAAAAGGTTGTTAATCTTAAAAGGATTAAATTTAGCGATACGGCTAAGGAAATGCATAAATTAGAATATAAAAAAAGGCTTTTGGAGAAGGCTTATAAGAAGAGGTACGTTAAGAAGAGCTCATATGATGAGAGTGTTAAACGGATTAACGAACTCATAAGGAAGTTAAAGAAACGTTTATAAATAAAGTTGTATTATAGTCATCATGAAAAAGAGGGTTAAGAGAAAGAAGTCTGTTAAGAGGAAGTCGTCTTCTAAGAGGTTTTCTAAGAAATCTCCATTGAGCTTGGCTATGGGCGATTTGAGTTCTGAGCTTAGGAAATTAATGGGTGAGAAAAGCTCTTTCAAGGAGGCCTTACATAGAGTTTCTGCATCTTTGGATTCTGGTCACAATGAAGAAAGAGAACTTCAGAGGAAGATTGCAAGAGTTATTGAAAAAGAGGCTAAGTTGAATAAGAAGAGAAAAGTTTTGGCCATGAGAATTGATAGAATATCAGATAGGTTAAATAAGATTTCTAAGATTAAGTCTGAAATGTCTGATATCTAATGAATTTTAAATTATCCTATAAGGAAAAATCCAGGATTTTGAACGTTAGACAAGTCAAGGGTTTGGCGATGGGTATTGGGCTCACATTTAAATCCAGAAATACAGAAATCTTGCTATTCGATTTTGGAAAATTAACCAGATTATCTATTACCTCTTTTTTTGTCTTTTTTCCTTTTTTAGCAGTTTGGCTAGATGGGAAAAATAGAGTTATTGAGAAAAGAGTTGTTCAACCGTTTCAGTTTAGGATAGCTCCTAAAAAGGGATTTCGTCGCTTGATAGAAATCCCAATCAATTCCAGGAATGCCAAAATTTTTGAGTTTCTCGACGAGGGAGGAAAAGTTTAAATACATTGTTTGTTATTGATATATGTAATAATCAAAAAGGAGGTGTTAGATGGGAAAAGTCATTGCAAAAAATGTTGTCGACAGGAAGCAGGGTTACTTGTACTATGTAGACGGCAAGGGTAATGTGTGTGAGGCAAAGATGTCAAGAGGCGGAAGGAAGAAGAAGGCTAAGAAGAAGACTACTGCCAGAAAGACTACAAGGAAAACAACAAAGAGAAAGACAACTGCAAGAAGAACAACTGCAAGAAGAACAACTAGAAGGAAGAGGTAAGTAATTATTTATTTTTTTATTTTTTTATTGTGTGTATATGTTTTTGTATGAATTTATGAGGTTAGTAGGTTTTATTCCTCGCGACTCAATCGTTTGAGTTGATGCAAAATACCATCAGGCAAATGATTTAGATGGATTGAGGATGAGGATAAGAGATAGATTTGATGATGAAAAACTTGTTCTTTCTGCATCTGATTATATTAGTCAGATGGAAAAAAGGGATTATAATCAAGCCGTTAAGAATCTTTTTCGCACGAGATTTTTCGCACGGGATTGAAGTTGATAGGTATTTAGTATTATTTATAAATCTGGTTTTATTTTGAGTTTTTATGATACTAGGGATTGAATGTACAGCCCACACTTTTGGAGTTGGTTTGGTGAATAGAAGGAAGATATTGGCTAATCAGAAAGATATGTATAAACCTGAGAAAGGTGGAATAATACCCATGGATAGTGCAATGCATCATAGGGAAGTCGCACAAGACATTTATCAAATGGCATTAAAGGAAGCAAAGATTAAGGAAAACAAGATTAAGGCAATTGCAGTTTCAAATGCTCCGGGTTTAGCGCCATGTTTGCACGAGGGATTGAAGTTTGCAAAGAAATTGGCAAAGAGATTAGGTGTTAAGTTAATAGGTGTTAATCATTGCATCGCGCATTTAGAGATTGGACAATCAATAGGAGCTAAAGATCCTGTTTTATTATATGCTTCTGGCGCTAATACCCAAGTAATTGCGTTTGCAGAAGGGAAATATAGAGTGTTTGGAGAGACCCTAGATTCCGGGATTGGTAATTTTATCGATACTTTTGCCAGGCATTGTGGAATTCCTTTTCCTGGAGGGCCTAAGATTGAGGAAAAAGCTAAGAAAGGCAAGTATATTGAGTTGCCTTATTCTATTAAAGGGATGGATGTTTCTTTTGCAGGAATGCAGACGAAAATGAAACAACTGTATGACTCTGGGAAAAAATTGGAAGATTTATCGTTTAGTATGCAAGAAAATGCTTTTGCTATGCTTGTGGAGGTGGCTGAGAGGGCGTTAGCTCATACAGGGAAGAAGGAGCTTGTTTTTGGGGGAGGAGTGGCTTGTAATTCTAGATTACAGGAGATGGCTAAGATAATGTGCCAGGAAAGGGAATCTAAATATTTTTGTCCGGCTAAAAGCTTGTTGGTTGATAATGGAGCAATGATTGCCTTTGCAGGAGAATTGATGATGAAGGATAAGAAGTTGTTAATGGAGCCTGAGAAATTGGATATTGCCCCCCGGCAAAGAACCGACGATGTTCTGGTGACTTGGAGATAAATTTATAAACCCTTTTTTTCATCTCTTCTCAGCCAATGACCTTAAGGAGGCTTATGTTTCTTTAAGGGGGATTTAAAATGGATGCATATACAATTATTGAGAAGGCGAGAAGGACAGGGAAAGTTGATAAGGGAGTTAACGAAGTTACTAAAGCTATAGAGAGGGGTGTCGCTAAGTTTGTTGTTTATGCTTCGGATGTTGATCCAAAAGAGATTGTTCAGCACTTATCTGTTTTATGCAAGGAAAAAGGGATTCCATATGAAGAAGTTGATTCTAAGCAGAAATTAGGTATTGCCGTGGGCATTCCTGTGAATACGAGTGCTGTTGCTGTTATTGAGACCGGTGATGCTGAGAAAGATATTTCTGCCATGAAGAAGTGAGTTGATTAAGATGGCAAAGAAACAAAGAGTTAAAGAAGGAAAATCTGATAGAGGCAAAGATAGATTATCTGGAGAGCCTGTTAATGCTGTTGTTGAGGAACTAAGTGCGAGGACAGGAGCAAGAGGGGAGGTTACCCAAGTTAAAGTTAAGGTTCTTGGAGGAAAGAATGAGGGAAAGACAATGAGGAGAAATGTTAAGGGTCCTGTGAAAGTGGGAGACTTATTGGTATTAAGAGAAACTGAGATAGAGGCAAGAAGAGTTAGGGGTAGAATTACAAAAGGAGCGCATAGTTAAGATGGAAGAGGTTTTGGAAAGAGAAGGGATAAGCGAGTTTGCTTATCAGGTCATGGATTTAATGGGTGTTGATAATCCGGATGATTATATTATCAGAGCTAGACATGATAGATTAGTTGTCGGTTTTAATAGAGATGTTGGATTTGGATTTGTTGTTGGGAACATGAAATATGGGGGAGAGGGATATGGAAGAAAATTAGTTAATAAGTTCAGGAAAATGAGGGGAAGAGATGTTCAAGTCTTTAATACTTTTTGCCAGGATTTGAATCTTGGAGGATTTGTTTTTAATGCTATTGGGAGGAAGCAAGATGGCTAAGTGTACATTTTGTGGGAAGGAACAGGACGATTATAAGGGTACTTTCCTGATGAAAAATGATGGTACTAGTAATTATTATTGTTCTATGAAATGCCAAAAAAATCATTTAAAGTTGAAAAGGGACAAGAGAAAGATTAAATGGACTGAGGCATTCCATACAGTTAGAGAAAAAAGACTGGCAAAGGAAAAAGAAAGAGTTGAGAAAGTTAGGAAAGAAAAGGCCGAAAAAAAGGCTGGAAAGAAGAATTCCGACAAAAATGATGCCAAGAAATAATTTTTAATTTTATCGACGATAAAAGGCTGGTTTATCATATAAAGGTTTATAAAGGAAGTTTGACTTTTCTGTTCAGGATTTTAAACAATGGCACAGATGAAAGACACCAAAAAGGAATATTCTGCAGAAAAGATTAAGGTACTTGAAGGCTTGGAAGGAGTTAGGAGGAGGCCTGCTATGTATATTGGAAGTACAGGTAAGCAAGGCTTGCATCATCTAGTATATGAGGTTGTGGATAACGCTGTGGATGAGGCGATGGCTGGTTATTGCGATTTGATTGATGTTATTTTGAATAAGGATGGTTCAGTGACCGTAAGAGATAATGGAAGAGGAATTCCAGTTGACAAGCATCCAGTTTATAAGATTCCTGCTGTTGAAGTTGTTGTTACTAAGCTTCATGCCGGCGGGAAATTTGATAAGAGGAGCTATGCTGTTTCCGGAGGGCTACACGGAGTTGGGATTAGTGTTGTAGCTGCTTTATCTAAGCATATGAGCGTTATTGTTAAGAGGGCTGGAAAGAAATATCAGCAAGAATACAAGATAGGAAAATCTATTTACAAACTAAAGACTATTGGAAGCATTGGGAAAGATGATACTGGAACAGAAGTCACATTTGTTCCGGATAATGAAATATTTTCTACTCTTGATTTTGATTTTTCTGTTTTACAGACAAGGTTTAGGGAAATCGCGTTTTTGAACAAAGGTGTTAAGATAAAATTGAGTGATGAAAAATCAGGAAAAAAAGAGACATTCCATTTTGAGGGTGGGATTATAGAATTTGCGAAATGGATTAATAAAAATAAGGATGCGATACATTCAAAGCCAATCTATTATGCAGGAGAGGAAAGTGGAGTTGTTGTCGAAGTATCAATACAATATAATTCAGGATATCAGGAAAATGTTTTAAGTTTTGTAAATACAATTAATACTGTTGAAGGCGGAACGCACGTTATTGGTTTTAAGACTGCTTTGACAAGAGCTATTAACGAATATGCTAGAAAGAATAAGTTATTGAAATTTGGAAATCTTAATGGCGATGATGTTAGAGAAGGACTTTCAGCAATAATTTCTGTTAAAGTTCCTGAACCACAGTTTGAGGGACAAACAAAGACGAAGCTTGGAAACTCGGAAGTTAAGGGAATAGTTGATAGTTTGTCTATGCTCAGATTGAGTGAGTTTTTTGAAGAAAATCCTGTAATTGTTAAGAGGATTGTTGGGAAAGCAAATGATGCACAAAAAGCAAGGGCTGCTGCTAAGAAGGCTAAAGATTTAGTAAGAAGGAAGAATGCTTTCAGTGTCGGAGGTCTTCCAGGGAAGTTGGCGGATTGTTCTAAGAAGAAGTCTGATGATACTGAATTGTATATTGTTGAGGGAGATTCTGCAGGTGGAACAGCCAAACAGGCAAGGAATAAGGAATTTCAGGCTATTTTGCCATTAAGGGGGAAGATATTGAATGTTGAGAAAGCTAATCCGAATAAGGTTTTTGGTAATGAAGAGATTGCTAATTTGATTACTGCTATTGGCACAGGAGTCGGGGATAGTTTTGACTTGGAAAAGTTAAGATATTCTAAAATCATTATAATGACTGACGCTGATGTTGATGGTGCACATATTAGAACCTTGTTGTTAACATTCTTCTTTAGATTTATGAGGAAGCTTGTTGATAACGGGAATATTTACATTGCAGTTTCTCCATTGTATAAGATTCGGAAGAAAAAAGACCATTATATTTATTCTGACCAAGAGTTAAAGGCGGTTTTGGGCAAGTTAGGGAATGCAACGGTTCAGAGATTTAAGGGTTTAGGAGAAATGAACTCTGAACAACTTTGGAGCACAACTATGAATCCTAAAACTCGGTTGTTGAACAAGGTTACTGTTGAAGATGCTGTGAGGGCTGATGAAATATTTGCAAGATTAATGGGAGATAATGTTGAACCTAGGAGAGAGTTTATTTTAGCTAAAGCACATGAAGCGGAGGTTGACATTTAATGGACAAAGTAAGAAAAATTGTTCTTGAAATCCAGAATAATTATCGGAATAAACTGAAAACTGATAAAGAAATATTTTATCATCTATTGGAGCAGACAGGGAGACATATAATTAAGTCGGGCAAGTTGAAAGAAAGCGGGGAGAAGGAGATATTCAGGAGAGAAGTGGTCAATATGTATCTTTTAAGTTTAGGGTTGATTGAATTAGAGAGAGTAGATGATGATACTATCAAAGCATCTGCGGACTATTATAATAACAAAATAAAGGAGTTATTTGAATAATGGAAAAGAAATTTTGTCCGAATTGTAAGAGCGAGAATGTTGAGCTTGTGGCAGGAGGAGTTAGCGGAACATGGATGTGTAGGGATTGTGGGTTTAGCGGAAGCTTATTTCCGGAGAAGGATATTGTCGGAGGAAATATGGAGGATAAAGAATGAAATTATATTTAGCACACAAGGCGAGTGAGGAAGATAAGAATGAATTGTCCCAAGAAATGAAAAGAGTTGTTGGGAAGTTAGATGATTTGGGTATTGGATGGTATTGCACATTTCTTGATGAAAATATTAGGGAAAAAACAAGAAAGGACTATATTGGAAACACTATTGAGACAATAAAAGGGGTTGATGGGACTTTGGCAATAATTAAGTCTGAGGAAAAGAACGAGGGTTTGTTGATTGAAGTCGGCTTAATTGTTGGAATGCAGAAAAAGTTATTTTTACCTATTAGGAAGGGAGTTATGAAAGGAAGATATGTCAGGCTTCTCGCTGATAAGATAATTGAATTTAATGGTATTGATGATTTAGTTAATAAATCGGGAGGAATAAAATGACGCCCAAGGGGAACGGAGAGAAGAAAATAGAAGAAGAAGTTGAAAAGATGGAAGTTCAAAGAAGATTGAAAGATCAAATTGGATTTGAGAAAGGAGTTGCTGGAAAAGAAATTACTGAGGAAATGGAAAAATCTTATATTGATTATGCAATGTCTGTTATTACTCAGAGAGCTCTACCCTCGGCTGAAGATGGATTGAAGCCAGTTAATAGGAGAATATTATATGCAATGCATTCTGTTGGGTTGACGCCTGATAAACCGACAAAGAAATCTGCTACTGTTGTTGGAGAGGTTTTAGGTAAATTCCATCCACATGGAGATGTTGCTGTCTATGATGCCATGGTGAGAATGGCTCAAGATTTCTCTATGAGATATCCCTTAGTTAAAGGGCAAGGAAACCTTGGAAGCATGGATGGCGATAGTCCGGCAGCTATGAGGTATACAGAAGCAAAGCTGGCAAAAATATCTCATGAATTGTTGAAAGATATTGAGAAAGATACAGTGAAGATGCAACCAAACTTTGATAACTCTATTAAAGAGCCTGAAAATCTTCCAGGATTATTGCCTAATTTACTTTTGAACGGTGCCACAGGAATTGCAGTAGGAATGGCTACAAACATTCCACCCCATAATTTAACTGAAATTTGTGATGCTATTATTACTTACATTGGAAAATCGAATATAACTGAGGAAGCCTTAATGGAAATAGTTACAGGTCCGGATTTTCCAACTGGTGGATATGCAACAGGACCAGGAATCCAAGATATGTATAAATCCGGAAAGGGGAAGGTTATTATGAGGGGAAGAACCAAGACAGAAGAAAAGAAGGGAAAGCCTCTTGTTGTAATCACAGAAATTCCCTACATGGTTAACAAAGCAGATTTAGTTAAAGATATTGCAAGACTTGCTACTGAGAAAAAATTGCCAGATGTGTCTGATTTGAGGGATGAATCTAGCAAGGGAGATGTTCGGATTGTTGTTGAGTTGAAGAAAGGGGCAGAGCCCAAGTTTACATTGAATAAATTATATAAGTTAACAAAATTACAGACTAATTTTGATGCTAATATATTAGCCTTGGTTAATGGAAAACCGACTGTTTTAACTTTAAAGAATTATTTGAATGTGTATATTAATTATAGGAAGAATGTAGTTATTAAAAGAAGCAAGTTTGAATTGAAGAAGGCCGAAGATAGATTAGAAATTGTTTTAGGTTTGTTAATAGCATTGAAGAGTATTGACGCAGTCATTGATTTAATTAAGAAGTCTAAGAATGCTACCGAAGCTAATGAGGGATTGATTAAGAAGTTTGGGTTAACTGGAAGACAAGCTAAGGCAGTTTTGGAGACAAGATTACAGCAGTTGACAAGGTTAGAAGATGGTAAGCTGAAAGATGAGAAGAAGAAACTTGAAGAAACAATAGATAGTCTTAAGAAGATATTAGGAGACGAAGAAGAGGTTTTGAAAGTTGTTAAGAAGGAAGTTCAGGATTTGAAAAAAATATATGGAGATAATAGAAGAACTACTATATTGAAGAAAATTGCAGAAATAAAAGAGAAGGATTTAGTTGAGAAGAAAGATGTTGTTGTTACTTTGACTAATTCAGGATACGTTAAAAGGCTTGATGTCAAGGTCTATAAAGAACAGAGGAGGGGTGGCTCAGGGGTAATGTCTGGACTAAAAGATGAGGATTTTGTAAGGAATATGCTTACATGTTCTACTCATGATTATTTGTTGTTCTTTACATCTAGAGGCAGGGTGTATTGGGTTAAGGCAAATGATATTCCAGACTCTAGTAGGCAAAGTAAGGGAAGAAGTATTGCTAATCTTTTGAATTTAAGAGATGAGGAAATTGCAAATGTTATTGCTGTTAAGAATTTTGATTCTGGATATTTAATGTTTGCTACGAAAAAAGGGGTTGTCAAGAAGTTGGCTTTGAAGGATGTTAGCAGACCTAGAAGTACAGGAGTTAGGGTGATTAATCTTCCAGGAGATGGTTCTGATAGTCTAATTAATGTTGTTATAATTCAGGATAAACAGGAGGTTTTATTAACAACTAAGAGAGGGCAGGCTGTTAGATTTAGTTCGGATGACGTGAGGGCAATGGGCAGGGCTAGTTATGGTGTTAAAGGAACTGGATTGGGTTCAGGAGATGAAGTTGTCGCATTAGTTGATTTGGATAAAAATGGAACGATTTTGACAATTACAGAGAAAGGATATGGAAAGAGGAGTAAGTTGGAAGATTATAGAAAAACAGCCAGAGGCGGGAAAGGAGTGATAAATCTTAAGACTAGTGAGAAAACTGGAAAAGTTGTTAAAAGTCTTAGTTTGGATAATAAGGATTCCGTGATATTAACAACTGTTAAGGGAATGGTGATAAGAATCAATATGAAAGCGATGAGAGTTATGGGAAGAGCCACGCAAGGTGTTAGAGTTGTTAAGCTTAAAGTAGGAGATAGGGTGGCCGATGTTGTTAAAGTTCCGAGGGAAGAAGTTTTGGTTGAGAAGATTGAGTGAGGGAAAGGTTGAAGCGTTAGGCAGTTCTTTCGGGATTTTCAGGCTTTTTTTTATTCTTTAGAGTGTAATAATAATTAAAAAGAGCGGTTCTAGGTAATAAACATGGAATTTGATTTAGCTCAAGTATTAGGATGGATTGCAACTATTCTTTTTTCAATTATGGTTATACCACAGATGATAAAAACATTGAAAACAAAGAATACTGAAGGTGTCAGCCTATTGCTTTTTTAACCTTTCTAACAGCAAATATAATTGCATTGATTTATGCTTTTATGATCTCTCAACCACCTTTGATTATTAAGTATGAAATAGGGATTCTGACAACTGTTTTCTATCTAACTATTTATTATGTTTATTCTAAAAATAACTCTGAAAAATCTATTGAGAATTTGGTGTAAGGAAAGAGTGTTTTGTGGTTGAGGTGTTTAATGTTCATTTGGAAGATACTAATAAGGGTTCTGAAACGCACTTGAATCATATTTTAAGATTGTGTGCTCGAAGAGACATAAAATCCATAATTGCCGGGGATTTCAATATGTATTTGACGGATGTTATGAAAAAATTATCTGAAAAGCATGAGTTAATGATAGTAACTTCTAGGACAATTTCTAAGGAAGAAAGAACGAAAAAATGGATAAAAAAGTATTTAAATCTCATATTCACTTGAATTTAATGGGTAATGAAAGGACTTTGGCAATTTTGAAACCTGAAACTTTGGAAAAAGGGCTTGAATTCGAAATTTTAGATAAAATAAGAGGTAGAGGGTTGCAAGTTGTTGATCTTAGAAGGATGGTTGCTTCTGAAAGTTTGCTCAGGAGACATTATGAGGAAGTTATTGAAAGAGTTGGTCCGGTTATAGGGGATCAAATAATTAATTATATGACTTCTGGTCCGGTCATGGTTGTTGTCCTTGAAGGAGAAGGGGCTGTTAAATCTGGAAGGGAAATTGGGGTATAGACAAAGACCCTATAAAGTGCTCTGAAGATTCCATTAGGCGGATTTATGGTGATGATACTCTAGAAAAATCAATCGAAGAGGAGAGATGTGTTAGAAATTTAATCCATATGTCTGATTCAAATTCTGCTGCAAAAAGGGAAATTAACTTATGGTTTGGAGAAAAATATGTGGAAGGTCCTTATGGAAAAGCCGTGAGAAATGTTGCTGAAATAACTAGGCTAGATGGTGAAGGCATAATAAAAGAAATAATGGACTTTTCTAACCAACAACAAGCTATCGTTCATGGTATTAAATTGGCTAAAGATGCTAAAAAAATAATGGGAAGTTCCCTCAAACCTCATACTCCTGAAAGTGGACCATGTAGTTTTTGGGCTAGTGGGAGGTGTATATTATATCCTGTTCGGAGTTCTCTAATATTCAATTATTCTGGTGTGTATTGCCCCGAAGCAAATACTCAAGAATATAATTTAGCCCTGACTAGCTTTCCTGCCTTGAGAGATCATTTCTTAAACTTGCCTCTTTTTGAAGAAGATTCCCATATTAAAATTGGAGCGGAAATTCCATATTCCGCATTTGCCCTTCTAAATGTAAAGGTTAAGAGTTTAATTGGTGCAAGCCCTAGAGAGATAAGGATGATAGCTGAAAGAACAATGATTTTAGGATTGCACAATCTTCTTTCCACTGAAATTCCATTTGGCAAACTAATTAGATATGGGGAGGTTGATATTAAAAAATGATTATAGCTATTGACTTGGACGGAGTAATTGCTGACTCATTAGGAAAATTTATAGAATTTCATAATGATGTTTTTAATACTAGTTTGAAAGTTGCTGATTTTACATCATACACATTGAACGAAAGTATTGGCATGCCTAGAAAAGAAGAAATAAAACATATAGAAATGTTTGATGATAGTAATTATTTTAATGAAATAAAACCTTTAAAAGAGGCACCTAGTGCAATTTTAGATTTATCAAGTAGTCATAAGTTAGCAATAGTTACTGGGAGAAATGAAGGTCAAAAAGAAAAGACTTTACTTTGGATAAAAAAATATGTCCCTCAAATAAAGGAAATTTTTTTTATAAGAAAATCTGTAAGAGATAATTCTAAATCAAAAGCAGAAATCTGCAAGGAAATTCAAGCAGACATCTTAATAGAGGACAACCTTAAATACGCCCAACAAGTCGCACAAGCCGGAATAAAAGTACTTCTTTTTGATTATCCTTGGAATCAATCATCTAATTTGAACCCCTTGATTATAAGAGTATGTGGATGGAAAGAGGCCTTAAATTTCATAAATTCTCTGAAAATAAAATGATTTTAAATAAACAATGAAATCTTTGGTTATCTGTGGACCATCAGGAGTTGGAAAAACAACAGTCTTAAATTTATTTCAAGAAAGAAACCCCTCTTATGTTGAGCCTGTCTCATATTATACTCGTCCAACAAGAAAAGACGACAAAAGTAAATATGTTCATCTTTCTCCTTTGGAATTTAGGCAAAAAGAAGTGCGGGGGGAATTTATTTGTGTTAGCCAATTTTTAGGCTGGAAATATGGACTTCCTTTGTCTGAAATACAAACTATAAAAAAAGGAGGATCTAAATTACTAATGGATTATTCTCTTGAGAACTTGCATTTATTAGTGAATTTGAAAGAACAATTAAATGCTTTATTTGTCTATCTTTTGCCAAAAAATAATGAAATACTCTTAGGAAGATTAAGAACAAGATCTGATTCTTCTTTTGCTGAAGTGCGTTATGAAAAAGCGTTAAGAGAAATTAGAACAAGATCTGATTCTTTGAACTGGGCTCATATTGACAGAGAACTTATAAATGAGGATCTAGACCTAACTATTAGATGTTTAGAAAAAATGGTTTCAATATGACTACAATCTTTTTAGCAACAAACAATAGGGCGAAATACCGCTTTATGCGAGCGTACTGTTCATTAATTAAATGTAATTTTGAAACTCCCCACGATAGTGGTCTGGACCATTCATTTGAAGAAAATGGAGAAAGTATTGAAGAAAATGCTAAAATAAAGGCCTTGGGTTGGTCTAATTATACTCCACACATGGTTTTATCAGAGGATTATGGATTTGAGATACCTGCATTAAAAGGTAATTGGAGAAAAGAATGGTCAAAAAGAAATGTTGGTGGGGAACAAGTTACTGATGCTGAAAGAAGAAGAAACCTCTTACTACTTATGGGAGATCTAAGAGGGGAAGACAGAAGAATCTATTGGACTTCTGCAATAGCGCTTGCTATGGGGGGTAGACTAGTGGGGGTGGTATCTTCTGATAATCCTAACCCTAGTTATATAGTTGAGAAAATTGATTTAGATAAAGACATTGTAAGGGCTTTGAAGAAAAGAGCTGACAAGAATTATCTTTCCTTGAAAGAGATGGTTGAGGATATTATTAGAAGGAGCATGGTCTCTTGGAAAGGCGGAAGTATAAGGAAAAGGTTTAAATCTGATGATAAGTTAGTTTCAGTGTTCTCTAGAGAGAAAAGAGGAAGGAAAAAGAAAAGATGAAAAAAAGTTTGTGGATTTTGTTGATATTTAACTTGGCTTATATCTTGGGTTTTGCTATTTACTATGCTTCTATTAAAAATTATGAATTCTTAGGATATATTGCTTTGTTAGTTATCTTATTTTTTCTTGTTACTTTTACATATAAATACACAACATTTAGTGATAAATTGTTATGGGCTTTGACTGTCTGGGGTTTGTTGCATATGCTTGGTGGAGGTTTAATAGTCGGGGGCGCTGTTTTGTACAGATTACAGTTAATTCCTATTTGGATTACAGAGAACTTCTATGTCTTAAGAATGGATCAGTTTATCCATGCTTATTTGTATTTTGTAGTTGTTTTTGTTATCTGGCATTTGCTTAAAGGTAATCTAAACAAGAATATGAATAAGTGGTTAGTATTAATTATAGTTGGTTTGGCAAGTGTTGGTATTGGTGGTTTGAATGAGATTATTGAATTTATGATGGTTCTTTTCCTGGATAAGACAGGTGTTGGAGGCTATTATAATACATTATGGGATATTGTGTCTAATACTGTTGGGGCTATATTAGGTGTTCTTTTGTTAGCATTTATGAGTCGTTCTAAGAAGGGATAATGGAGAAAAGAATTGTTTTAGGTAAGAGGATATTAAATGTGAGGTGTAGTGATGAATGCAACCCTAAGATTTACAAGAGTTTTTTTGCATTATTGGAAAAATATGAGGGTGGTTTGATTGAACTGATGGATGAGTATGTTATTCCTGAAGAGGTTTTAGTTAATTTAAGAGGGGGAGAAAGTGAATTAGAGGGATTTTATTATAAGCATGATAAGGATACTTCAGAGAATCTAGTTGTTATTGATATTTTTACAAAACATATTGATATGCAAAATGTTGAGAAAAGCTTATTAGACGTCTTTGTGCATGAGATAGTTCATCATCTTGTTGAGGATGAGAAAGAGACTAAGAAGAAAGCAGAGGAGTTTATTAGGGGACTTTAAATCCCCCAGACATATTCATTGCAGAATTCACAATTAGCTTCAATTGAACATGGTTTGAAACCAGAATTGTAAGCCTCTAAGATGTTTTTTGCAACCTGAATCATTTCATCTTTTGTTTCCTGAAGGTTGAAAGACATTCTGCCACCGGATTCTAGTGCGTTTCCCTCATTATCTAGAATGAATTCAATTGGTTTCTCTTTTTTTAACATGTCTAATGTTAGTTTCTTTACTTTTCCGTAATTTTCCTTAGCAGCAAGTGCGTAAAAACCTAATTGGAAGTTTCTTGCTTTTGGCTGGATATAAGAGTTTCCCGTTTTGTAATCTATGATTTCTAAACCATCTTCATGAAAGTCTATTCTATCAGCATAACCATGGAAATGAAGGCCTTCAATTTTGGCGTGTAAATGAATTTCTGTTTTGGATTCTGGAGTGTATTTGTTCTTATTTCTTTCGAAGAATACTTTTATTATGGGTATTGCCTGATTTATATCTACAGATTCCCATTCTTCTTCTGCTTGAAGGGATTTTGCAAGCAAGATGAATTCTTTTTCGGTTTTGAAATTTTGTTTTACCCCTATATCTGCTATCTGGTGAACAAAAGAACCTAAATTTATTGCCTCCCAGGAGATAGGTTTTGGTTCGGGCATGTTGTATACATATCGGTATTCATATTTTTTTTGGCATTCATCGAAACATAATAGGGAAGAAGGGGAGAATTTGACTTCTAATTCTTTTAAGGAGTCTAGATCAGATTCTGCCGTTTTTATTTTTAGTTCCGGTTCGTTAAATAAATTTTCTTTGTCTAATGTATAGATTATGTCTTTGTTTTGCTTATAGTTGATTTCATTCAGGAATTGCGAGGGCCAAAATTTCTTGTTCGAGTATTCTTTGGCGAATAAAACATATAACCTTTCTTTTGTTCTTGTAAATGCTACATAGCATAGCCTTCTTTCTTCTAGCAATTGGTTTTGTTTTTCATATTCTCTAATTACGCTTTCTTTCTCAGACTCATGAACACCCTTTAGTTTGTTTTTTAATTCAGGAGATAATTCAGAAGGAATTAGTGGGTTTGTATTGACCCTTTCCATGGGGAATCTTTTTTGAACGAAATTAGATATAATTACTATTTTATATTCCAAGCCTTTTGCGGCATGTTGTGTCATTATTCTAATTCCCTTATTCTCGGTTGTGGGGGCTTTTACTTCTATTCCAAGGTTTTCTATTATCATTATATGATGTAGAAAATCTGAAACTTCTGATGAGTCTGTCTCAGAGAATTCTTTTGCCATTTCCATAAATTTTTGCAAACAGAGGAATTTTTCTTTTTCTATCTTTTCTAATTCTGAGTTTCCCAACCCGATTATTTCTATTGTTTTATGGATTATTTCCGTTATAGGAGAATCAAGGATATTAGTTATTTTTTCTATCTTTTTTGTTATTATTTTAGTTTTTAGATTTCCAGAATCTGATAGATTAAGCTGAGATGGAATTTCAATTATCGTTTTTGTTATAGGCTCAGGTTTATTTCGTTTTTTCAGGAATCTTCCAATTTTTATTAAATCTTCTTTTGAGAAATTTAAGTCCTGGAGGAGATTCCACCATGAATTTTCAAATCCTTTTGATTCATTTTTTGAGGCGTTTGCTAATCTTAAATAATCAAGTATTTTTTTTATCTCTTTTGTTTTTAGAAGGGATTTTGCTCCGACAGCCGTAAATTCTATATTTTCTGATTTGAGAGATTTCTTTAATAGTTGAGCCTGCTGGTGTGTCCTGAATAAGATGCAGATTTCATTTTCGGGAGTACCTTGTTTTATTTCTTTGTTGATAATTTCAATTATTTTTCTAACTTCTTCTTTTGCGTTATTTAGTTCGAAGATATTTATTTTTTCTCCTTCTTTGTTTTCTGAATTTGTGACAAAAAAGCATTCATCTGGATTTTTATAATTGTTTTTTATTAATTGATGGGCTATCTTCAGTATTTTGTTAGGTGATCGAAAAGATTTGTCCAGGGTAAAGACCTCTTCTTCTAAGGCAGTAAATTCTTTTTTGAATGAATTAAAATTTTCTTTATATGCTCCTCTGAATCTGTATATCGATTGGTTTAAGTCTCCGACTATTGTTATATTCTTGTGAGGTGCTATCAACTTTAGAAAATCAAACTGAAGTTTGTTTGTGTCCTGGAATTCATCAACAATTATGTAGTCATATTCTTCTGTTATTTCAGGATGATTTGAAAGAAGTTCAATTGATTCTTTATTTAAATCTGAATAGTCTTGGTAATTCTTTAATTGTTTTATTTTTTCATACGCTTTCCATACATTAACGAATTTTCTTATTTTTATAATAGATGAGAGATTTTCTATATCTCTTAATAATGCCAATTTTTCGTTTTTATTTTGTGGCCTTAGATAAAGGGTTTTGAATTTGAATTCGAGATTTTCTAATTTTTTTTCTATTTCTTCATTGCTTTGGCTGTTTGATTTTTTTTCTAAGTAATTTTCGAATTCTTCTATTGAGATTCCTAAATCTTTGGCGGTTCCTATTGTGCTCACATATTGATGGCATTGATAGGGTTGCACTTTTAAGTTTTTATGGAGCATTATCTTTGCATCTTCTGGTAAAAGGATTCTAAAGTTTTCCTTTATTCCTATTTTTGAGCCATGTTTTCTTAAAACATCAGCACAAAATGAATGAAATGTTCTGATTATTGGCTCTTTTTCATCTTTTAAGATTGGCAAAATACGGTTTCTTAATGAATTGGTAGCTTCGTTTGAGAATGTAAGACAGACAATTCTTTCTGGGGAATAAATTGAGTTTTCTAAGAGGTATTTTATTTTTTCTACTATTGTGTATGTTTTTCCTGTTCCTGCCCCCGCAAGTATCATGCACGGCCCCTTTATTTTTTTAGTTGGATTTTTCTCTATCATTTGGATTTTTCTCTTGACATTCCAATGCGTATCTTGCTACACCAAATCTTAATTGTGGCAGGTATTGTTCTCTTTTTAATGAATGGCCTGGAGCCATATTTCCAAGTCCTTTTTGGAAATTCTTTGAATAAACTAGTTCTCTGCAAGTATCTTCGTCTGATAACCATTCCATCACAAGTGGCCTTTTGTTTCCTAGCTCATTATATACGTTATCAAAGTATATTTCCATTTGTTCAGGTGTTTTTTGAGGGTTTACAAGGCTAGTTATAATCCATTTTACGAGTCTAGGAGTGGCCAATATTGCTTGTTCACTTCTTAATACTATTTCTTTTCTTCTTGCTTGCTCTTCTCTTTCCAACCAGGCGGTGTTATCATTACCATATCTATTTCCAAAATAGTCTATAATTCTGCGAAAAGGGTTCATTAGATTACCTCGCCGTACCCGATTAAACGCCAGTGGTTATTGATATTTCTTGCTATCCCCACATTATCTCCCTTGAATGGAACTACAGGTATTTTTAGAGATAGTTCTATTTCATCTTTGTTTATTTTTTTTGCTATTCCTACAGTTGTTGATGTGTTTACAGAAAGCATTAGAGTTTCTGATGGTTTTATTGGTTCGATAGATTGATGTTCTCCTAGTCCAAAAATTTCTTTAAAAAGAGTATGTTTTAGTTTTATGGATGATGTGATTTCAGGCAGGTTTCCGAAAGTTGATGCAACACATCCAGATAAGATGTCCGTTTTCCCTGTTGACATATCTAATTCTGTTTCTATTGCTAGGCTCCCCCCAGGGGTTATTTCATCTTGCTTGTATTTTCCTTTGAATAAGGAAACTATTTTGGTTTCTAATGGTTTTTGTTTTACTTGATTTGATTCCTTTATTGTTAAACCGGGTTTGATTTCGATTTCCTGACCTACTTTTAGGATTCCTTGTTTTAGTGCTCCTCCGAGAACTGCTCCATGCAAATCTTTTGGTGATGTTCCTGGTTTATTTATATCAAATGATCTCGCTATTACAAATATTGGTTTTTCTTTAGTGTTCCTGACAGGAAGTTTTATGGAATCTAGGGCTTCATATAGACTTTGTAAGTTGATGGATTGTTGAGCAGATATGGGAATTATTGGGGAATCCTGGGCTATTGTGCCTTTAACGAATTCCTTTATTTTTTTGTAGTTTTCTAAGGCCTGTTCTTTGGAAACAAGGTCAATTTTGTTTTGTGCTATTATCACATTTTTGATGCCTTTTGCCTGTAATGCTGCTAGATGTTCCTGCGTTTGAGGTTTAATGCCTTCATTAGCTGCCACAACTAAAATTGCGGCATCAACAATTGCTGCGCCTGAAAGCATTGTTGCCATAAGCATTTCATGCCCTGGAGCATCTATGAATGAGATGTATTTTATCGGCTTTCCTTTTTCTTGGATGTTGTATTCTTTATCTTTATGGAGGATGATGTCTGCATATCCTAATTTGATTGTGATTCCTCTCTTTAATTCCTCAGAATGAGTGTCCGTCCATTTTCCTGATAGTTTTTCTAGCAATGTTGTCTTGCCATGGTCAATGTGTCCGACTAGAGCAACATTTATTGTAGGTAGTTTTGATATGTCCATGGAATAGGATTAGAAAGAGGGATTTTAAAGATTTGGGTTTATTCTTTCTTCTCTTCGTCTTCGGCAATTTTTTTGGCAACTTCTTCGGACTGCTCTGTAACTTCTTCTGCAACTTCCTCGGTCGCCTTTTCTTTTTGCTCTTCAGTTTTTGTTTCAGGAGAGTCTGGGATGTCGTCTTTGATTTCTTCCTTGACTTCTTCTTTTATCTCTTCCTTGATTTCTTCTTTTTCGTCTGGCATTTTTTCTTCCTTTTCTTGTTTATTATCATTATCTGTGGATGGTTCTTCTTTCTTCTCTTCCTCTTTCTTGTTTTGGTCTGGAAATATTTCTTGCAAGGGTTTGCTTCCGGGTTTTTTGACAACTAGATTAATCTGGACTGTCTTATCGGAAATTGTGTTTCCTCTTACCGTTTTTCTTCTCCTAAACCCTTTTGGAGTACTTACTGGTTTTTTGCCTTCTTTCTTTGTTCTTTTATGCATACCCCATCCTTTCTTCAGAAGGACTTTTTTGAGTTGGGGGCCTTCTATGTCTTCTTTGTGTGGAAAGCCAGCTATATCTGATGCTCCCTTGATAGTGAATTCATATCCTGATAAATCTGGTGATATATCTTTACCGGAGACTTTATCTCCAAGCTTCTTGCCTTCTAACGCCTCCGAGTCAGATTCTATCTTGAACGTCTTTCCCTTTTCAGCTATATTGATTTTGAACATGGATAGATGGGGAAATTGTGGTTTTTAAAGGTTGCCTTGATAAAATTTAAATAAGAAGGGGATTGGTGTTGTTTATGAAAGTCGTGATATTTTTAGGTAGTTTGAGGATGAATCATATAAGAAAAGGATTGATAAGTTTTTAGATGAGTTGGAATGGTATGCAAGTGCTTTGAAGGCTAAGAAATCATAGACCCCAATTGTCATTCTTTTTTCTCTTGATTTCTGCGATTTCTGATAATGTTTTGATTTCTTCTTGGGATAATAAGTCTTTGTTGAGTTTGAAAGTTTTGAATTGATATTCCGTTATTTGCGAATAAAGGTGTTTTATTTCTGGATTTTTTATTTGTCTCTCATAGTTTGTCCCGGGTAAGGAGATAGCTACTTCTGCATCTTGGGGAGCCCCATCAACAGAGTTTTTGTCTAACTGAATTGCTTTTATTCTTGCTATCGAGTTATCGTTTTCATCTATTAACAATAGGTTGGATTTTAGTTTTCCTGCTAAAATCCTGACACCGAATATTGCTGGATTGCTGTTTCTGAATACGTATTGCGGTAGAATCTCGAGTTTGCAAATTGTTGCTAACCCTAGCAGCCTTTGCCTTTCTATTTCAGCTTGTTTTTCTTTACGCCATTCTTCAAGAGATTCAATTAGTTTGTATACAACTTCATCTGTTAGAACTTTTATGTTTTCTAAATCCAGGCCTTCTTCTATTTCTGTATTAAACCCAACAATCACTGCATCCAAAGGATTAATTCTGAGATTTGCTTTTGCCGAGATGACATCTGCTTTGTTTATTGACCCGATTCCTGCTTTTACGAATTGGATATTTGATTGTTTTAATAAATTGATTAATGCTTCCAAGCTCCCTAATGAATCTGCTTTAATTATTATTCCCTGTTTATATGTGGATGTTGCTTCAGAAATCTCTTTTTTGAATCCTTGTTTTATGGATTCGAGGTTTTCATTTACTTTTTGGAATGGCATTCCTGAAACTAGCCCTTCCTTATTTGTCAATTGTAATCTTAATCCAGTTGCAGCAGTTGTTTCTTTTACGGATTGAAATTGAAATGAAAGGGGTTGAATTTCTTGAATTGCTCTGACTTTAGACAAGATTGGTTCGCTTAGGGTGGCTATAACTATTTCATCTCCTTCCTTTAGATTTCCATCATGGAGGATTGCTTCCGCCCATTCAATCGACTTATCTTTTTTTACTTCTAAAATAACACCTTTTGCTTCTTCTGTTATAGCTAGTTTTTCCATCAGGAATCTTTGTGATAGTCCACAAAGCACAAATAAGAGTTCTGGAATTCCAAGTTTTGATTTTGCAGAACATGGAACAATTGCTACTTTCTTTTTGAAGTCTTGGATATTGTAATATAAATCTGAATCGAATCCGTGTTGTTGTAATGCTCCTTGAAATGTGAATAGTGCGGTATTGAATTCTTGTTCGACATGTTGGGCTTGAGATTCAATAGACTCTTTTATAGAATCCTTGACCTGCCATCCAGATATCGTGTCTATTTTGTTTAGGGCTACTACGAATGGCGTTTTGTTTTCTTTTAAGATTGAAATAACTTCCTGAGTTTGGGGTTTAATACCTTCTTTTATATCAACAACCAATACTGCTAAGTCTGCTAATGAGCCCCCTCTTTTTCTTAGATTAGTGAATGCTGCGTGTCCTGGTGTGTCTATGAATAAAAATCCAGGTATATCTAAGGAAACATTGGATTTATCGATTAGTGGGCAGGCTTTTTTTATTTGTTCCTTAGGATAACGAGTGAATGATATTTTTTGTGTTATTCCTCCAGATTCTTGAACTTGGACTGCTGACTGACGGAAACAATCCAAAATTGATGTTTTTCCATGGTCTACATGGCCTGCAACGGTGATTATTGGTTGTCTAATTGTCATATGTTTTGAAAAGCAGGGGTATTTTTAAAGGTATATTATTTTGGTTTTGGATGGCAGAAGATGAAACGGAAGAAGATGAGGAGCCTGATTTTTATAGGGCAACTCTTGAAGGGTATATCAAGAACGAGGAAGGAAAGGTTAGAGGATATAAATTTAGGATAAATAGTTCGCCTTTTAGAGACCTTGTTGGAAGGAGCGTGAAAGTTCATATTAGTTATGCTAAAGACATATTTTTTCAGAGAGGGGGAAGAACAAATGTTTTTAGGTATGTCCCAGATTTTCTTCTAACTTATCTTGAGGGGCCCGGGGATGTAGAAAAAAGAGTTATTGATAAAATAAGGAAGAGCAATTCTAATTTTTCCCAAGAAGATGAACATGAACGAGAGATAGTTGATGAAAGCGGGTATAGCGAGGGTCCAATTGAATTGGAGGATTTGGATGAGGATTAAACTAATTATTTCATTAATTACAGCATTATTAATAATGGGTGTGGTGGGTGTAACTGGATTTTTAATGGATGATGATAAATGGGACAGGACATGGACAACGGCTATTTGTTCTGGAAACCAATGTAGGGATTATTTGGTAATCTGTTCCGGCCAAGAAGTTGTTGATATGGTTCCTATTTCAGGATTAGTGACGTTTGACGAGGGATGGGAGGACCCTAGAGGAAAAGGAGAGTTATGCTGATGTCAATTATAGTTGCCGAAGATGATTTATATTGATACTGAAGTTGATAGTGTTGAAGCTGTTGGGAGTCCTGATAGGAGGATGTTGGAAGATACTTTGGTTGGATGGAATCTTGTAAGGGCAATGAGGTCAAATGCTGTTGCTATTGTCAATCAAGGACAGGCTGCTTACAAGCCCGGAGAAGTCTTATAGCAAAATTTAAAAATGCTCATTTTAATCATTTGATATGAATATAGAAATTATTAATCAGGAAAAGGATTTAATTGAGTTGAAAATGGACAATATAACTGTGGCAGAAGTGCTGAGAGTTTATTTGAATAACTCTGGAATCAAATTTGCCGCATGGAGGAGAGAGCATCCTGTGAAGCCGATAGTTTTTAGGATTGAGGATAGTAATGTCAAAAAGGCAGTCAGTGATGCAGTATCTGCAATAAGAAAAGATGCTGATAAGATTGTTAAGGCTGTTAAATAGTGAGCTGTTAAGTTAGCGGTGCTTTTTGGAAAGATTTAAAGGGTTCTTTTTCTTAAAACTTCTATGAATGATTTGATTAGAATTGGCTCGGAAACAGCTAAAGGTGGCTTTGTGAATGAGAAGGCAATAGCGAAAAAATTTGATAATTGGAAAGAAGATAAAGAAGCTCAAAAATGGCTTAAAATAATGGGTTACAATTTGAATGAAATAGAAAAAGTAGAAGCTGTTATTTTACACGGATATAAAACTGATGTCCAAATAAAAGTTACAATCACACTCAAAGAAGCTATCTCGGTTCAAAACTTATCTATAAAGAAAGCAAATAACGACGCAGATTATAACCAGATAGATAAAAGATGGGTAAAAAATTACATTGAATTATGGAGTATCCCAGAAAATATCGTTAACCTTTTAGAGATTTTTTGTGGTAAAATATCTCCAAAACAATTACTTAGGGAAGAAAAGATAACTAAACAAAAGTATGAAAGTTTAAGAGATAAAAGAAGATTTTTTGTTGATGAGTTTGAGAACAGGGATAAGAAATTATTGATAGATTTTTTTAAGAAAAATAAACTATTGGTTATTACTGACATAATAAAAGGTAGAGGACAATTTGCGGCTGACTGGATTTTAGTAACAAGATATGATAAAAAGAAAGATGAAACGAGTTGGGTTTTAGCGGATATTAACAAAGCCATGAGCATTTTCGGAGAAGGCGAAGTTAAGATAAGCCCAAGAGGTAGTATATCCATTGGCAGAATTACTTTACAAAGAAAGGGTGGAGATGGTGGTAGAGAAACAGGAAATATGATACAGTTTAAAATAAAACCTTGTAATTTGTTTAAGTATTAAATTTTAATTTAGCTTGTTGTAAAAAAGGTTTTATTCTTTTATTTGCTTCTTCACAATATTCTTTACTTATTTCAGAACCAATAAAATTACGATTATTTAAAATAGCCATCTTAGCAACCGTTCCAGAACCCATCATAGGGTCATAAATTAAATCTCCTTCATTACTCCAAGATAAAATATGGTCTTCCGCTAACTTTTCAGGGAAGATGGCTGGATGTCCATTATTAGATGTTCCGACAGGTATCTCCCAAACATTATTTCTTTTTTTATAATCTCCAACGACAAAATCAGGCACAACATCCCTTATTCCATTTGCGTGCTTTCTTGCACCTTTAACTTTCTGTCCTTTTAATTTTGTTGGAATATCTTTGATTAAATTGATAGCTTTAATTTTTCCTTTAGAAAAAACAAACATATATTCAAAACTTTGACGATAACAAGCATTTGAGCCAAAATTAAAACTATTTGGTTTAAACCAAATCATAGTATCATGCAAATTAAAACCAACCCCCTTAAAATAAAGGGCTTGCCTAAAAGAAGAACCTGTCTCATTTCCTTTAAGGGTTGCATCCCCGACAACCCACACTAAAACACCACCTTTTTTCGTTACTCTATATAATTCTTTTGCTATTTTCTTAAACTCAAAAGTGTAGCCGTTATAATCTCTCAAGTTGTCGTAAGGCGGAGATGTTATGGATAAATCTATAAAATTGCCGGGCATTGAAGCCATTGTTTTCAAACAATCCTCATTATAAATTTTGTTTAACTCCATTCTCTTTTTTCTCATATTCTTTAAACGAATTGCCATTTTAATTATTTTGTGTTGCTAACCTAATAAGGTCTAACCACCTATTATTCCCTACTTGAACATCAACGCTAGCTCTCTCAAATGGCGTTTCGTTTGTGCCGCTATGTAACTCTATAAAGTTGTGTTGTATAACCAAAGCAGTCATTAAGATTGGTGCAGACCACAACGCCTTAAAACCTCTAAAATCATAAACTCTATCTTTTATTTTCATAAAGACAGTTTCTATTTTGTAATTGTGTATTCTTGTCTTTTGATAATTTTGTATTTTATGTTCTATGGTTAAGCCGCCGATTTTGTTTGAGTAAAACAATTTCTTAAATGCTTTCGGATAGAATTGGGCGGCATCTGTTTGGATAAATTTTGGCTTTCCTTTTGCTACCGACTTTTTAATAAATTCCTGTGCCTGTGTTATGCTTCCATTTAAAGAATAATGATAACCTGTAATTAAGCGAGTGTTCCAATCAATACAAGCCCAAAATCTATCATGCTTACCCTCTCTTTGTATTTCTGTTTCATCGGCATAAAAGCTATCTCCAAGATTATAACCAAGTTTTTCTATAAACTTATTTACTTTTAATGTATATCTTCTAACCCAATCTAAAATAGTGATGTGAGAAACTTTAAATGAAAAGTGTCTTGATAGTTGGTTTCGCATTTTTCTTGAGGATAAATTGGAAACAAACATATCAATAGACATGGTTATTGTTCTCTCGTTAAATCTCATTCTATAAAAACCATCGTTGTTAGTAAAGTTTTTACCGCAATCCTTACAATAATATCTCGCTATTTTTCCTCTATATTCTGTTCTCCTATATCCCTTCTTAATGTAATTCTGTGCTTTACAAAATACACAGCAAACATTTTTATTCTCTTTCTGTTTTACTTTTTTGCATTTCATCGTGATTGGTGATTTGTAGAGTAGCTCTATATGGGTTACTCTTATATTGTTAATTAACCACATATTATATAATAATATATATTATTTAAATGTTTCGGTAGTTAAACACATACGATAAGTTTATATATTAGTAGGACATGTATTTGTTATGGGCAAAATCAAATTTGAAGTAGAAGGTTATCAGTGTGAGAGATGTAAGCACAAGTGGGTTCCGAGAGGAAATGAACGACCTACATCTTGTCCAGCGTGTCACTCGCCATATTGGGACAAACCACGTAAGCGGAGTAAAAATAAGAAATGAAAAAGTTTAAAAGCATCCAAAAATATATAAAGTAAGGAGTATTACACTTTATATGAAAAAGCGCGACACATCATATTTCTTGCATTCCAGCACTTTGGAATAATTGCATTACGAGGTTTCGCTCAACCGCCCCCACCAAAGAGACGCCGAAACTACTTATTCACTCACTTGCTATCGCTTGTTTTTGTATTCGTCGGACTTAATAGGGCTTGACGTTTCTTGCCCGTTCTGTCGTCATCCGACCTCGTAATATGATTTGTGGATAAATTTCTAATTGCTGTTACTTCTTCATTCATTAATCTTAAATTTTCTTCTGTCCTAACTCTAACTTCAATATGTCCGTTAGCTTTCACTAAAATTTTATCTCCTGCTTTTATCTTATGTTCCTCTATCCATTCTTTTGGCAATGTCATTATAAGAGATGAACCAGATAAGGTTACTCTTCTTTCTTCAATAACAGGCATTTTTATCAACTCATTTTTAAATTCCATGTCCGTATTATGATTTTTGAAGTTTTTAAATATATCGCTGGCTATATCTTATCTTATTTTCACTATATCAAAACCGAAAATCTAAAATTTTACAGAAATTTAAGCGCCGCTAACTTAACAGCTCATTAAATAGTTAAATTTATTAATAGATAGTGATTTTATGAAACAGGAGGTGTTAAATGTGCGATTGTAAATGGACGGAGATTGTTTTGGGCGTTATAATCTTGGTGTTTGCCTTATGGGAAACAGCATGGTCGATGTGGATAATAGCGATTGCTGCTATCTTACTCATATTGCATGCGTTGGTCTGCAAGAACTGTGGTAAATGCAAGAACATGGGTAGTATGAAATCTGCTAAAAAGTCTATCAAGAAGAAGAAAAGGTAGGCTTAGTTAATTTTATAAATTTTGATTTTTTAATAAAAGGATGGATAAAAATTGGGTGGCTGTGATGATTGTAGGTTTTCTTGGATTGGCTTTAGTGGGTAACTTCTTTTATTCTACTGTTGCTTATTCGGGATTGTTATTGGAGCCTCCATCTAATGCTCAAAATTTTAGTTTGTTGATGTTATTGTTTGGAATATTTATGGTTGCAGTATTTTTGATAGGTGTTTTTTTTGAAAGGGATTGGGAGAAGGAGCATCATAAGAAAAATAGAAAGAAGAAGAGGATAAGGTAATCTTTATTGAGCATATGAATTCTTAAATAGCTGGCTGGTTTTTCATCATTATGGCAAAGATAGGCTCTGGAAGTTATGATATCAACAAATGGTTGTATGGAGGTTACGAGAGAGATGTTATAACCTGTTTTTATGGGGGGCCCGGGACAGGAAAGACTAATTTTTGTCTATTGGCTGCTGTTTCACAAGCCAAGAAAGGGAATAAAGTGATTTATATTGATACTGAAGGTGGTTTTAGCAGTGATAGGACTAAACAGTTAATTAATAATGGGAATGGGAAAGGTTTGGATTCTGATGGCGTTCTAAGAAATATTTTGATTTTGAGGGCGACTAACTTTAAGGAGCAGAAGAAAGCGTTTGATGATTTATTGAAAAATTTGAAGAAAGAAGTTTCGCTAATAGTGGTAGATGGGATGACTATGCTTTACCGGTTAGAGTTGGGAGATGCTCGGGATAAGGAAAAAGGAGAGATACAAAAAGTTAATTCTGAGCTTGCTAGACAGATGAGAGTTTTAGCAGAAATAGCCAGGAAGCAAGGGATTCCTGTTTTGGTGACTAATCAAGTTTATAGTTGGGACGGAAAAATTGGAATGGTTGGAGGTGATATATTGAAGTATTGGAGTAAATGTTTGATTGAATTGGAAAATGATAAAGGTAGAAGATTTGCATATCTGAGGAAACATAGAAGTTTGGGTGAGAAGAGTCTTGGATTTCAAATTTGGAATGGAGGCGTTAGGAAAAGGGGTTGGTTGTAAAGAATTATATAGGTATTTGTTTTTAGCAATTCATGTTATATAATGAGTTTGTGAAGGTTTATGATGCTCTTGCTGGAACTACTAGGAAACTTGAAAAAGCAGATATTCTTGCCGGGTTTCTTAAGAAGTTGAAGGAGAGTAAATGGATTTATCTTTTAAGAGGGAGAGTAACAGCCGATTATGATGAAAGGGTTTTTGGTATTTCGAATCAGCTTGTTATCAAGGCTATTTCAAGATCTTCAGGGGAAAGTGAAAAATATGTTACTGGAAGATTTAGGAAAATTGGCGATTTGGGAGAGGTTGCTGAAGAATTGATGGGAAAGAAAAGGCAGAGTACCTTATTTTCAGGCAAGTTGCAGACTACGAAAGTGTTTAGCAATTTGCAGAAGTTAATGATTATTGAGGGAAAAGGGAGTGTTGATAAGAAGCTTGCACTGATAGCGGAATTGTTAAGTAATGCTTCTGGGAAAGAGGCGAAGTATATTATAAGAACTTTATTGAACGATTTAAGAGTTGGTGTTGCAGATGCTATTTTGAGAGATGGGATTGTTGGCGCTTTCTTTAAGAAAGATGATTGGAAAGAGATGAAGGAGATTGTTGAGGAGGCGTATGATAAGATAAATGATTTTGCAGAAATTTATGATATTGCGAGTAAGGGAAAGAAAGCGTTGACGAAATTAGAAGTAAAGCCAGGGAGACCGATAAAAGTTATGTTACCAGTTAAAGTGAATGAGTTGGAAGAGGCGTTTAGGATTTGCGGGAAGCCGATGGCTGTTGAGCACAAGTATGATGGTTTTAGGGTTATAATCAGCAATGATGGAAAGAAGATAACATTGTTTACTAGGAGATTAGATAATGTTACAAAGCAGTTTCCAGATGTTGTTGAAACTGTTAAGAAATATGTTAAGGGAAAGAATTATGTTTTAGATAGTGAGGTAGTAGGGTATGATTTTAAAACAGGAAAAGCAAGACCATTTGAAGCAATTAGCCAAAGAATTAAGAGGAAGTATGAGGTTGATAGACTGATAAAAGAGCTTCCTGTTGAGATAAATGTGTTTGATATTATATATTATAACGGAAAGAGTGTTTTATTGGATTCGTTTAGGAAGAGGAGGAAGTTATTGGAGAGAATTGTGAAACCTACTAAAAATAAAATTAGATTAAGTAAACAGTTTGTTTCTGATAATAAAAAGAAGATAGAGAAGTTTTACAAGGATGCCTTGAAACAGGGAGAAGAAGGGATAATGCTGAAGAATTTGAATGCGGTTTATAGGCCAGGAAGGAGGGTAGGATATATTGTTAAAATGAAGCCTGTTGTTAATGATTTAGATTTGGTTATTACTGGAGCAGAATACGGCACAGGAAAAAGGGCAGGAGGGTTGACGAGCTATTATGTTGCTTGTAAGAAAAATGGAGAGTTTGTTGAAATTGGGAGAGTCAGTTCTGGATTGAAAGAAAAAGAAGGAATGGGAACGACATATAAGGAGATGGATAAATTGTTGAGACCTTTGATTGTTAAAACAGATGGAAGAAAAGTAAGGGTTAAACCCAAGATTGTTGTAAGCGTTACTTATCAGAATATTCAGAAAAGTCCGGGCTATAGCTCAGGATACGCTATGAGATTTCCAAGGATAACTCATTATAGACCTGACAGAAATACAGAAGATATTGCAGATTTAAAAGATATAAAGATGGTATCAAGAGATAAGTAATTTTATAAATCTAGATTTGTTTTGTTTATGATGGAAAAGAGGGTAAGAAATCTAGCCATCTTGGGCGGTGTATTAGTCATTTTAGTATATTCAGTTTTTTTTATGTGGGCTTTAAGGCCTGTGTCTGTTAGTGTAGAAAGAGAAACAGTGTTTTTTGAACCACCTGAAAATTCTGCTGGAACTTGTAGTGATGGCGATTATGGTGTTTGGCCGTCTACCGCTTCGTCTGTTAACTCAAACCATTATAATTTCGGTCAAGATTTAGGCATCAGTGATTCTTGTTTTAATACCACTAGAGTAATTGAATATAGTTGCTTACTAGAAAAAAATATGATTTATAGGTATCAAGAATATGATTGCATTAATGGTTGTGATAGCAATGCCTGTGCTTCCATATCTGAATCTCATGTGTTAAGATTTACGAATTTTGTCAGAGATTTCAATAATGGGATAGATTATGTGGATGTTGAAGAGTTGTATGGTGGAGGATGGCATGAAGTTGCAACAGATAGAAAGACTGGAGATTTAGTTTATGTAGGAGATATAATCTTAACGTTGAATTCTGTCGGATTTGCTCCCAAGATTGTTGATTTGAGTTGGGGAAACTTAGGCAATCCATGGGTTAGGATGTATGATGCTCGTGATAATATATTGGAAAGGTTGCCTGTATTGGATGATGTTTTGGGTCAGACGGAGTATACGTTTAACATATTAGATAGGGATGGGGCATGGTATCCCGGACAGGGTCCAATTCAAGAAGTCACAGCTTACTGGCAGAATGGAGAATTAAAACTTAATTATAATGAATTGTCTCCAGGCAAGCAGCACGATTTTACTTTTGAAGTAGTTGATAATTATTTACAAATTAAGGTGCCTATGGCTGAAGGAAATGTTGTAGTTCCAGTTTTATATGGCGATGGTAATCAATTTACTGGAATTGGGAAGGATTCAGAGAATAAATTTGCGGCGGCTTTGGGAAATGATTTGATTTATGATTCTACAGCAGGGGACAAGATGTTTGTTGTCTCTAGAGGGAGTGCTACAGTAACTAACGGAGGAGAGATTCAGTGCGAGTCTGATGTTGTTGCTTTTGCGACAGAATGCCTTGAAAGTGAAAGTAGAGATATATATTATCTTGCGAGTGATGATTGTATAAGCAGTTTGCCTGCAAATTGGACTTATGAGGGGTGTGATTATAATGGGAATGGAATAATAGGGTTTGAAGAGGATATTGATGTTGATTATGATTTAACAATTTATGAGAATGGGGCGTTGTTTGATGATTCCATCATATTAAGAGGGAACGTGGACATTGAGTTTGTTGAAGATTCTGATACCAGGGTTGATTTTGAATTTAATTTCTCTGAGTCTGAACTGGACTTCACTAAAATATTTATGAGAAAGCAAAATGACGGGGATGATTACGGTTATTTGATTGTTAATGGGATTAATGCAGGTAAAACTTTTTATGTAGATTCGGTGAGTAATAGTTCGGATTCGGTTTGTGTAAAAGAGGCGGAGATAGATGATATAGATGATATTTCTTCAAGTTGTCTTAGGGGAAATGAAGTTATAGTTAAATGTAATGGCACGAATGTTGAAGGGTATACTTGTACTAAAAAGGGTGGAGATTATGTGGTTACGGGACTTAATGATTCCGCAGTCAGGGAGTTTGAGGAAATAGTACGGAATGATGATCCAGGTGATTGTACGCCTGATTGGAGTTGTACACTTTGGGGTTCATGTTCTTCTGGAACTCAGGAAAGAGTGTGTACTGATTTGAATGGATGTGGGGTAAGTACAGGGAAGCCAGAGGAATCTAAGACCTGTCAGACTACCGGAACAGGCTCGAAGTCATGTAATCAATTAGGGGGGGATATTTGTGGAACTGGAGAAGTCTGTGATGTTAACACTGTTGATGCTACAGATGGCGATTGTTGTATCAGTTCTTGCGTAGAAGAAGGAACATCTCCTGCTTACTTCTGGGTTATTTTTTCGGTTTTGATATTGGCAATAATTGTTGTAGTTGTTATGATTATTCTTTCTATGAAAAATTCTAGGGGTATTAAAAAATTCTAGCTTTCTAGATAAAGCTTTAGTAAAGCTTTACAAAAGCATATTTAAAAGGAAAATATTTTTGATTGAATCATGATAAACAGAGCTGAAAGGAGATATAATGAAATGGAAAGCAAAATGGTTAAAGTAAGTGCATTATTTGCAGTTGCTTTGCTTTTAGCCGGAATCGTTGTTCCTTTTGCTAGTGCTCAACTGGGAGAAGAGAATAGGGTGGCAAGGCAGAGATATGTACAGGCAAAGAGCGATTTTGTTCAACTTAGAAACCAATACCAGGAAGCTAGACAAGATTTTCTTCGGGCTAAGAATCAGCATGGATTGAGGCATAAGGCTACGGTCGCTGCTGCCAGCAATTTTCTTGATAAGGCTATGAGTGCTATAGTATCTCATTTGGAAAAAATTAAGGCATTTGTGGAATCTGATTGGGCTTTGTCCGATTCAGACAAATCAAGAATCGTTAATAAGATAAATACAGAAGTGAGCTGGATTGAAGCTAGACAAGCAGAACTTGAAGGTGCCTCAAGAACAGATCTTGTTGAAATCGGAAAGGAAGTTCAGAATAGGTGGCAGAACATCATCAGAGCTAACTTGAAGGAATATACAGGAGAAGTTCTTAGTGCTAGGGCTGATTGGTTGATTGGCGAAGCTGATAAGGTTGAAGGCATTCTTCAGGACGAAATTGACAAGGCTTCTGCTGCAGGAAAGGATGTAACTGAAGCACAGCAATTGCTTGATGATTTCAAGACTAAAGTTGATTTGGCTGAGGCTGAATATGACAAAGCGAAAAATAGTTTTGAAAACACAGGTGATTTGGATGATGTAGATGGATTGTTCAGAGAAGGTTATAACTTTATTAAGGCAGGAAATAGGTATCTTTTAGATGTTTATAATGACGCTCAAAGAATAAATTCTTCGTTGCGTGGTTAATTTTTCACGCAACTTTTTTATTTTTTATTTTTTATTTTTGGAAAGGTTTATAAAAGGATTTCTTTTTTAAATGCCATAGTTATTTACGATGGTGAAATCAAATTTGAAAGTTCAGAACATTGTTGCTACTTCTTCCTTAGGAAAGCCGGTTTCGTTGACAAAACTTGCGAGAAGCAATAGCAGTACAGAGTATAATCCCGAACAGTTCCCAGGTTTAGTTCTGAGAGTTCAGAAACCTAAGTCTGCTGTTTTAGTGTTTTCTTCGGGGAATCTTGTGTGTACAGGTACGAAATCGGTTGCACAGGTTAAAGAGGTGATTACGCAGGTGATAAAGACGCTTGCGAAAATAGGGGTTAAGATCACCGACAAACCAAAGATAACTGTTCAGAACATTGTGGCTTCTGGCAGTATCGATGTAGATCTTAACCTTAATATTCTTGCATTGGAATTGGGGAATACGGAGTATGAGCCTGAACAGTTCCCAGGTTTAGTTTACAAATTGGATGAACCCACAACTACTTTCTTGTTGTTTAGCAATGGTAAATTGGTTTGTACAGGTACAAAAAGTAGAAAAGAATTGGAAGCTGCAATGACTCAATTGAGTAGGAATATTAAGGAAGTTCTGAGAAGGATTAATGCTAAGAAGAAAAAGAAGCGTTAGATTACATTATAATTAATTTTTTAAATTAGTTTGATATTGAGGGACATGAATACCTTATTTGTTTGTTATGGAAATATAGCAAGAAGCCAGTTCGCAAAGGCATTTTATGTCAAGGTTTCTTGAGCATCCAAAAGTTCAAACAAACCCCGCACTTTAATAGGATAAGACACAAGAACTTTTTGATATTCATTTTAATGGGGAAGGAAATGTAAAAAGTGTACGTACAGATGCCAAAGATTATGTCGGAAGAGAGTTGGGCAATTATGCTACATCTACTGTTTCTTGTATGAGGGAATTAGGGATGGACATTTCACATAATCAAGCAAAACATCTAACTCCTGAAATGGTTGACTGAGCTAATAGGATTTTAGTTATTACAGATAGGGAAAGCTGGCCTGATTTCCTTGATGACAAGGTTGAATATTGGCTTGTTTCTGATCCCGGTGAAACAAGAACTTATGAAGCACATGTGTCTGCTAGGGACAATATTAAGAAAAGAATCGAGGATTTAATCAAAAGAACTGGTTAAGTCTGGTTTGTTTTTTGTAATTATTTAGGAGCCAGGACCTTTTAGTGAAATTGTCTATATGTATCTTTAGACGGGATTGTATTTTTTGCAAGGCTTCTTGAAGTGTAGGAAATTTTTCAGGATTTTTGAATGCTGCTCTAGATGCTTCTCTTAATATTCCTACTCCGCAAGGGGCATAGTATTCAGGCCTGATTTCCCTGATGACCAGGCAGGATGCTTGTCTTTTCACTTTTTCCAAGTATTCTGTTAATGCAAGTCTATTAGCATAATAAGCTCCTGTAACATTGTCTGCATATTTTTTTCTTGAGAAGAATGTTTCATAATCTTGCCAAATTTGAAATTTGTTTAATGAAATTTCCAAAACTTCGAAAGAATATTTATCAGGTAACAGCAGGAATTCATAGTGGTTGCCGAGATAAGTGGAATGAAAGACCTGATATTCAAAGATTTCTGGCATCAACTTTATTTTTTTGAGTTTGTCTTTGGATATTGTATCATCTGTTGCTGTTATAGACCATCTCGTTGGCACAAGTTTTCTATTCTTTTTTAATCCTAAGAGGCCTGCAGAAAGGATTTTGATGATGTTTGATATTTGAATTTTGGATTTGTGGAGTTCTAATATTGCTGGCGCTGATTTTATATCTGTATCGTTTACCAAGTAGTCAACTTTCTTTTTGATTTTTGTGTTTTCTTCCAATCTTGCTTTTTGTAAGGGTGCTGTTTTTGCTATTAATGGAACCCGGGTATCAGGGTGTTTTGTAAATGAAGTTGGTTTTTTTAGAAAAAACTGGGTTGCTACAGATTTATGAGCCATTGCTATTTCATTAAAGATTTGTTTGAATTTTGATTCCTGTTTTTTGATGTTTGATTGCTTTCTAGAGTAAATTAATTGGTTTCTGAGTTGCATTATTTTTTCTATTGATAGCTTATTTTTATACCAGCTTTTAGGAGATGACATGATTTCGTTTTTGCCATATGTTTCTGGAGATAAAATACCTGTGTAAACTTCGGGATAATTCCAGCGCCCTACAAATATCTCTGGAGGGGAAGAGCCAGAGAATTCTGTTTTCTTTGTTCCAGGTAGTAAAAATGAGTGTTGTTTGCAATTTTCTTGGCCACATATTTTACATAAGGACATCCCCTCTGGAAAAGGAATTGCTATATTAATCTATGTCATCACCACCTAGTTTTTAGAATTCTTGCCTTGTTTGCGTGATGGTGTGTTAAACCAACTATTAAAAATATTATTCCGACTGCTATTCCAGAGTATCCTATAGACACTAGTTCAGGAATTGCCGAGCCAAATTGTAGAATTCCAAATCCAAATATTAATGTAGCCATAGATGTTCTTATGTATGATAGAAAAGTTCTTTCATTTGAAAGAAGTGTCTGTTCCCTTATGAGCTTCTGGTTTGACACCTTCTTGTTTTTCATGAATGATTGAAGAACTTATGTATTATAAATCTTTTTTATCCTTTCAAATCAGAGATTCCAAGCAAGATAAATAACACTCCAATCATCACGATAAACCAGAAAACTCCTCCCTTGAGGAATTCCCATGCGGCATATCTGAAGTCCCAAAAGCCTTCCCACCAAACCGGGGAATACCATGCAATCAATATTGGAATTATCACAAGGATAAGTCCAAGCAAGATTTCTGCCCATTTATTCATAGTATTCTGATAGAAAGTCGATTTATAAATATTGTTGTTTATTATTATATCGTTACACTTAAATAGATTATGAATGAAGTTAAGTCATGATTAGCAGGAAGGAGATATCGGAAATTAAGGACCATCTTGAAAGAGCTCAGAATCCCATATTCTTTTATGACAATGATGCAGACGGTTTATGCAGTTATGTTTTGTTGAGAAGATTTTTGGGAAGGGGAAGAGGTGTTGCCATAAGGACGCATCCGGATATAGATATTGGATATGTGCGAAAAGTTCAAGAATTAAAGGCAGATTATGTCTTCGTATTAGATAAGCCCGTTTTGGGTGAGAGTTTCGTAAATGAAATTAAAGGGCTTGGAATCCCAATTGTTTGGCTTGACCACCACGATGTTGGGGAAAAATACGAAGGAGTCTTTTCATATAATTCTTCAAGAAATTTGAAGAGGGACCAAATGGCTGAACCTGTTACCTGTATTTGTTACGAGGTGACTGGAAGAAGCGAGGATATGTGGTTGGGTATTATGGGATGTATAGCAGATAATTTTTTGCCTAAATTTGCAGATAAATTCTCGGTTGAATACAAACCGTTTTGGGGAACCAAGAAAGAAATTAAGTTGCCCTTTGATGCTTATTATAAAACAGGGATTGGTTTGTTAGCAAGATCGATTGGATTTGGATTAAAAGATTCTATAACTAATGTTATAAGGTTACAGAATTTATTGATTAAGTCAAAATCTCCAGATGAGTTAATGGGAGAACTTGATTCAGGCAATTCTTTTGGGAAAAAGTACAGGGAAATTAAAACTAAATATCAGAAGCTGGTTGAGAAGGCTAAGAAAAATGTTTCTGGCAAACTTTTGTTTTTTGTTTACTCAGGAGATTTAAGTATTAGTTCTGAGATTTCTAACGAGTTATGTTATTTGTATCCTAATAAAATAGTGGTTGTTGCATTTGATAATGGTGGTATTGCCAATCTTTCTTTAAGAGGAAGTAATGTTAAGGGTTTAATAGACAAACTGCTCCCTGAATTTGAGGGTGCTTCTGGTGGAGGACATCCTGATGCTGTAGGAGCGAGAATAAGAAGCAAGGACTTGGACAGATTTAAACAGGTTATTTTATCTGAAATTAAATAATGGAAATTTTTTGGCATGCAAAAGGTTTTAAACTGTTGAAAAATTGCAAAATGTATGATGAAAAAATTTGTGCCTAATCATGTGGCAATAATACCGGATGGAAATAGGAGATGGGCTAAAAAGAAAGGCATGATTAGCTTTAAGGGTGTGGAATATGGGGGCAGTTATGAACACCTCAAGGAATTGTTTGAAGGTTTGAAAGATTCAGGAGTAAAACATGTTTCAGTATGGGGGTTTTCCACAGAGAATTGGAAAAGGCCAAAAAAAGAGATAGAGTCTGTTTTTAAGTTGATTGAAAAAAGTATTGACAAGTTTAGGAAAGATGCGTTTGAGAATAAGATTAGATTTAGACATTTTGGGAGAAAAGATAGGATTCCAAGGAAGATTGTAGAGCTATTAGATAATTTGGAAAGCGATACGAAGGAATTTACCGATTTTAATGTTCAGTTATGTCTTGATTACGGGGGGAGGGACGAAATTGTGAGAGCTGTTAATAAAATTATCTTAGAAGGTTTAAAGAATATAGATGAAGAATCATTTTCCAAATACCTGGACGATTCCGAGATACCAGACGTGGATTTTATTATAAGGACTTCTGGAGAGAAGAGAACCTCTGGTTTGATGCCTTTTCAGAGCGATTATGCAGAATTTTATTTCATAGACAAATATTTTCCAGACTTGAATTCGAATGATTTGAGAGAGGCGATTGAGGAATTTGAGAGGCGGAAGAGAAACTTCGGAAAATAAATGTAGG
>PFOR01000010.1 GCA_002792635.1 Candidatus Pacearchaeota archaeon CG_4_10_14_0_2_um_filter_35_33
CCTAAAATTGAGAAAGTTTAAATACAGATAACCATTTTTGGTATGATGGGGAAAAGAGATTTGCTTGCTGAACTGGTTAATTTGGATGGTGTTAGTGGTGATGAGGGTCCTGTTAAAAATTTTATAGTTAACGAGTGTAAAAAATATATCAAGAACATCAAACTGGATAAGATGGGGAATGTAATTGCTGTTAAAAGAGGAAAAAAACCCAGTATAATGTTTATGGCTCATATGGATGAAATTGGGATGATGGTTAGTTCTATAAATAAAAAAGGACATCTTTCTCTTTCTCCTATTGGGGGGATAGACCCATATATTCTGATTGGACAGAAAGTCCATATTAAAGTAGGGAAAGGAAAAACTATTGGAGGGATTATTACTACAAGTAATGTTTTGGATGGTGTTGATTTAGAAAAGAATCTAAAGATGGACGCTCTTTTTGTTTATACTGGTTTAGAAAAGAAAGAGTTGAAGAAAGCAGGTGTCGATGTTGGAAGCTATATGCATTTTACGGAAAGCTCTAATTTTTGTAATTTAGGGGGAAAGGATATAATTGGAGGAAAAGCGTTGGATGATAGAATTGGATGTTACATTTTATTGGAATTGATGAAAAATCTAAAGACAAAGAATGAAGTTATCTTTGTTTTTACAGTTCAGGAAGAAGTTGGTTTGTATGGTGCAAAAACTAGTATTTTCAATTTGATACCAGACTATGCAGTCGCGGTAGATGTTGTTCCTCACAATGGATTTGATGAAGCAATTATGCTTAAGAAAGGGCCTGTTTTAACTGTTAAGGATGCTGAGATGATTAGCAATAAAGTTCTGGTAGACTATCTTAGGATTGCAGCTAAGAGGGCGAAAATCAATTTACAATTAGAGGTTAGCGAGTCTGGAACTACAGACGCCACCTCTGTTTTTGTGGCAAAGGGGGGGATTCCTAGTGCAGTTTTGGGGGTTGCAGTTGGTAATTTACATACTGCAGTTAGTGTTGCTTCAAAAAAAGACATAGAAAATACCATCAAGGTATTAGATTCTCTTTTAAGAAATCCTCCTAAAAAGAAATGAGTATAGGGTATAGATAACTATTTAAGCTGACATTTTATTACTCTAGTTTAATGGTTGATGCATCATTAAGTTTTGATGAGGCTTGTGATAGGGCTTATAGCTTCTTAAATTCGTATTATCAAAGAGATATGGGCGAAGATTTACCAAGGTCCTTTTTTGATGAAACAATTCTTCCTAGGTTACAAGGCAAGGGTATTAAGTATCGTGCGATTATTAGACTGGCTAGATATAAAAATTCTAGAGAAGCTAGAGAAGCTAGCAGAGAACTTAGACTGATACGATAGATTTTTAATTAGGAATTGTTTTATGAGATAAGATGGTGAATATTAAATCTTACATTTATCTTGTTTTTGCGGGAGCTTTGGCTGGATTAATAGGCGTATTTGTAAAACTAATTGGAAGTAATATCCATTTTATGAGTATTATGTTTTATAGGATGTTTTTTGGATTACTTGCTTTATTTTTAATAATTCCTTTTTTGGATAAGAAATGGTATAAAGTTGCTGGTGAAGACTTAAGACATTATCTTGTTGTCGCTGTACTTATGACCGCTACGTTTAGTTTGTTTGTTGTAGCTAACGTTTTTGCTCCAGTCCAGAATGTTGTTTTAATTACAAATATTGCCCCTTTTTTAGTTTTAATTTTAGCTTATTTTTTCTTGAAAGAAAAGATTACTAAGGTAAAGATTATCACCTTAATTATAGCTATTGTCGGAATTATTATCCTAAATCCTTTTAATTTTGGAGAAAATATGTTAGGAAACTACTTAGCGATGGGACAAGCAGTTTTATATGCTTTTTTGATTGTTTTAATGAGGAAAGAAAATAAGGAACATACAATTGGTGCAGTCTTGTGGTTCTTTATTTTTTCTACAATTATCTTGTTGCCGTTTGTCTTTATTTTTGGATTTGGTGATTTGACTGAAGTTTGGCCTTATGTTCTCGGGATAGGTATTTTCTCTACAGGACTTACCTACCTCTTTCATAATTTAGGTTTGCAAAAGGTTGGGGCTGAAATTGGTTCAATTATTGTCATGATAATTATGCCCCTCACCGGGATTATAGTGGCGATGATTGTTTTAGGTGAAAAATTGAACCTACGGATTTTAGTTGGAGGCATTATCTTGATGGTTGCAGGCACCTATTTGCAAGTACATGAGAATAAATTAAGGGGAGCCATAAAAAGATTTTTTGCTGGTTGGTAATTTTATGTTAAGGTTGCCTGAGCATTCAAAAGTTCAAACACGCAAGAACTTTTTGATTTAACAAACTTTATATATTGGTGTGAGTTTCAGAAAACATGAAAAAAGAAATTGATTTGCTTGAATTTACGGATGAATGGGGGCCTGAAAAAATAGTTGAGGTTTACGACCCTCTTACAGGAATGAAGGGGTTTACTGTTATTGATAATACTGCTCTTGGACCGGCTAAGGGAGGAATTAGAATGACAGCAGAGGTTGATGTTGAAGAAGTTTTTCGTTTATCAAGGGCGATGACATTGAAGAATGCTCTTGCTGGTTTGCCTTTTGGAGGGGGAAAGAGCGGAATCATTTGGGATAAAAAGGATAAGAATCAAAAGGATAAGAAAGGTGATTTCATAAGGGCTTTTGCAAGAGCTTTGAAGCAGGAGAGTCCGAGCCAGTATATTGCAGCCCCTGACATTAATACTTCTGAGAGAGAAATGCAAATTTATGTTAATGAGAATGGCGAGTTTAATTCTGCAACGGGAAAGCCGTTGGCTTTTTGCAGGAAAAAACTTTTTAGGAAAAAAGTTTGCGGATTACCACATGAATTGGGAAGTACGGGATACGGTGTTGCACATTCAACAGAGGTTGTTTTGAGACATATGAAGATACCTACGAATGAAGCTACGATTGCAATAGAAGGTTTTGGAAATGTAGGAACATTTACTTTTAAGAAATTAGAGGAGATGGGTGCAAAAATAGTTGCAGTTAGTGATAGTAAAGGGGCGTTGTATAACCCAGATGGTTTAAAATATAGTGAAGTTATGAAAGTTAAACAGGAAAAAGGGAGTGTTATTTATGGTAAGGGGAAAAAAATACCTGGAAAGAAAATTTTTGAATTAAATGTTGATGTTTTAATTCCTGCAGCATTACCGGATGTTATTAATAAGAAGAATATGAACAAGGTTAAGGCTAAGATAATTGTTGAAGCGGCGAATATCCCAATTCCATTGGATGTTGAAGAAAATCTAAGTAAGAGAGTTTTGATTGTACCCGATTTTGTTGCAAATTCTGGAGGAGTAATATCTAGTTATGCAGAATATGTTGGAAAGGGTCCGGAGTATATGCAGGATTTAGTCAGAAGAAAGTTGCATGAGAATACTGATTTAGTTTTGAAGACAGCTTTTCAGAAAGGAATAACGCCAAGAGAGGCTGGAATGAAGATTGCTCAAAAAAGGATTAAAGAAGCAATGTTGAGAAGAGCTAGGAAATAATTCTATTTAGGTAAACTTAAAAAACATCCGTTTGCTAGTAATATTGGGTCTATAGTTTAGTGGATAGAATAACGGACTTCGGAAGGCTTACTCTCTTTAGAAAAGAGAGTTTCCCTGCAAGTCAGAGAAACAATAATGGTGAATAAATCCAAGCACTGAAGATATCCGTGGACGGGGGTTCGATTCCTCCTAGACCCGTTATTTTGCAATCCACTTAACCATTTTTTTGAAAAAGAAAGAGGTTGGTATAAAAATAACTATTGTGGCAAAAAGCCAATGAAGTATAAAGGAAGGTAAAAAATTCAGAATTATTTGGTTTAATTTTTCCAGAAAACTAAAAGTTCCAACATTGCATAATTCAAATACACAGTTTACATTCGCCCAACGTTTACTAAATGCCAAGGATAAAAGGGAAAGAATCAATAGGAAAGATGATGCGCCCAACCATGAATATTTATGGAATTTTTTTGTTTTAAATACCACTGCTAATGATACTACTAGTAAAAATAAATGATAAGAAGCCATTATTTTTCTCAATATTGATGCTGTTTTAAGATATTGGGCAATTCCTATTGGCAGGCTTCCTGTTAGAATGAACCCTATAAAGTCTGTAGCCCATATGAAATTTAAGAGAAATGATGCAGTTAGTGTTGTACTAATAATAAAGTTATTTTCTAACCAAAGGCCTATTGCCAAAAGAAATATGCTTGCTGAACATAACCAAAGAATTGATGCAGCGTTTCCTTCATAGTATCCTGTTAAAAAAATAGCCACTCCAAAAAGAAAGAAAAAAATAGACATTGCTTTAAAGAGGGTTCTTTTCTTAATTTTTAGTTCATCCATTACAAGAGTAAGATTCCTAGACTATTAATTCTTTTCCTGGAATTGTGATTCTTATGTCAAGGTTGCTTGAGCATCCAAAAGTTCAAACACGCAAGGACTTTTGAGGTATCTGAATCCAATTGGTAAATTGGCATAATGTCTAAGATTGACGAAATATTTAAATAAAGGTTATTACTTAGTTTCTCATGGGAAGTAATGTCAAGATTGGGGCCTTCTTTGTAGGATTGATGGTTGTTATGTTAGTAATTGTTGGTATCTCTGGAGCAATTGCACAGGAAGAAAGAGTTACTCTTAATGAGCTTTTTGGTATTGTTGATTCTGTTTTCCATGATGAAACTGCTTCGATGAAAGCTGATTTGTTAGATGCGGGATATAATTTAGATACACCATATACATTAAATGAGCTTAAAGGCATTTCTGCTTATATGTCTTTGAATTATGGAGGGGTCTGGGAAGATATGGATAGTATGATGGTTAATGTTAATTCTATTGATCAACTAAGGCAGTATGTTTTTACTAATTATGGTAATGGTGGGACGTCTTGTACTTACCATGTTAAGAAGCTTTTGTGTGATATTAGTGGTCCTAGAACTTGTTTTGAGACTTGTTCTACTGCTAGCACTTGCTATTCCTGCTGTGATGCCGGCATGGATGATAAAGATGAGGGGTGGAATGAGGATGATTACAATACATGCTATAAGAGTTGTGATAAGTTGAGAAAAAGGACAGGTACTAATGGGAATAGTATTGAACAAGGTCTTAAGGGAAATAAACTTGTTGATGGTCCTTAGAAATAATTCTGAAAGTTTTATAAAGGTGGAGGGAGAGTTGTTTGTATGAAAACTTGGAAGAAAATTTCTTTAGCGGGACTTGCATCTGTTGGTTTAGTGGTTGGTGCCACAGGTAATCAACATTGTTGGAAATATATTCCATATACAAATTATTTGGGCAAACTTGATGTCAATGGAGATGGTGTTGATGATTTGGTCGTTAGTGTTCAATCTTGGTATACGTCTTATGATGATATTGGTTGGGTAAACGGGAAAAAACTTGCAGGATACTCAAATGAAAAACAAAGCGGTTTTTTTCTAAATTCCAATATAAATTATTTTGGAAGAATGATTCGGGACAATCGCACTCCTGAATTTCCGGCAGATATTGGGAGAAGAGATGGATTTGCTGGTGAAGGCATATATATTCGTCTTAAAGGTAAGGAACAAGAAGATTTTTTCTTGGGAAGATAGTAAGTTTTAATAATGTTATTTTCTAATTTGATAGATGGTTAAAAAGAGTGAGAAGGGAATTGTCGCGGATAAGGATGAATTTTCAGAATGGTTTACACAGATAATGTTGAAAGCAGATTTAGCTGATTATTCAAGTGTATCTGGAATGATTGTATATAAGCCAAGTGCTTATGCAATATGGGAGAAGATTAAGGAAGAGACGGATAAGAGATTTAAGAAATTGGGAATTCAGAATGTTTATTTTCCTTTGCTTATACCTGAGAAATCTTTTGATAAATTGAAAAAGCATACTGAAGGATTTAAGCCGGAAGTTGCGTGGGTGACTCATACAGGAGATACTAAGTTAAGCGAAAGGCTTGCTATTCGTCCAACTTCAGAAACGATAATGTATGAGTCTTATTCTAAATGGATAAGGAGTTGGAGAGATTTACCTTTGAAATATAATCAGTGGAATAATGTTGTTCGTTGGGAATTTAAACATCCAGTTCCATTTTTGAGAACGAGAGAATTTTTATGGAATGAAGGGCATACAGCCTATTCTAATCAGAAAGATGCAGAAGCAGAAGCAGATAAGATAATAAAAATTTACAAGGAAGTGTGTGAAAAGTATCTTGCTTTGCCTTCGTTAATTGGAAGGAAGTCTGAAAAAGAAAAGTTTGCTGGAGCAGAATATACAATTAGCATGGAGTTTTTTATGCCAAATGGGAAGGTTATACAGGGGCCTGATTTTCATCATGATGGACAGCATTTTGCTAAAGCGTATGGGATTGAATTTTTAGATAAAGATGGAAAGAAACAATATGCTTGGCAGAACACCTTTGCAATTACTACTAGGATGCTTGGAGTGCTTTTCGCAGTGCATTCAGATTCTAAAGGATTAATATTGCCCCCTGAGGTTGCAGGAAATCAAGTTGTTATTATACCTATTGTTTTTGAAGACTCTAAAGATAAGGTTTTGAAAATGTCTAGAGAAATAGAAAACAAGTTGAAGAAATATAATCCGATTTTAGATGATAGAGAAGGATATAAGCCAGGGTATAAGTTTGCTGAATGGGAAATGAAAGGGATACCTATTAAGATTGAAATTGGGCCCAAGGACTTAGCCAAGAAGGAGGTTGTTCTTTCAAGAAGGGATAATGGAAGAAAGATAAGTGTTAAGATTAAAGATTTAGATAAAATTCTATCTAAGAATCTTAATGAGATACAGAGTAGTTTGTTTGAGAAGGCTAAGAAATTGTTATATGATAACATTGTAGAAGTTAAAGATTTGAAGGGAATTCAGAAAGCTATTGATGGGAAGAAAATGGGATTTGCGCCTTTGTGTTCAAACGTTAAATGCGAGGATGGATTAAAAGCGAAGACTGGAGCCAAGGTTTTGAATATTCCTCAAAATCAACCTTTAGGAAAAAAAGTTTCTAAATGTGCTATTTGTGGAAAAAAATCTGATTATTGGGCTTATGTTGGAAAGAGCTATTAGAGTTTAAGTAGAGCACAATAATCTTTATAAACTCTAGAATGACAACAGTTCTATGGAAATTAAGATTGAGTTAAAGAAAAAGTATTTCTTTGGCATTCTTGTAGGATTATTGATTGTTGCAGGATTATTGGCTGTTAATGCTTATGGGACTTTTAATCCTGAAATATTTGGACATACATCTTCTGAAGTTGATGTTAATGGCCATTGGCTTATTCCTTATTGGGAAGGAAGCGGAGGAAGTTATAAATTAGGTTTTGAGAAAAGTGATGGTAGTTTTGTTTATGTTGGATGGGAAGAAGATGCAACACCACAATTACAATTTGTTAATTCTAATTATACTAATGGAGAGGGTGCTGGAATAGAAGTTCATGGAGATTCTTGGTTTGAGCAGAGCTCTGTAAGAGCTGAAGAGTTTTGCTTAGAAACAGGAGAATGCTTTGAAAGTTTTTCAGATATCTTGAGTAATTTGGAATTAAGTTGTACTTATGCAATTAGAAATGCTGGTGAAGATGTTCAGATAATTGATGGAGACAAGGGGGCTGTTGAAAGTATTGGAGATGGAAGTAATGGCGAGAAATGGGGATTGGGTTGTGTTAATGATTATAAGAAAACGGGATGTTATATGGCTGACGGAAATGGCCAAGCAGACGATTCAGATGTTGCATCTACAGAAGATGGACAAGGTTGTTTGACTGATGATGAAGAGTATGATGCTGGTGTGGGATTAAGTATTGTTTGTTGTAAAATAGGATTTTAAGATGCGTAATAAAGATGTTGGGTTGATAGCGGTTTTGGTTGTTTTACTAATTTTACTAATTGCTGTTTGGGTGGTTTTATTTGTAGCAGTACAAGGCAATGATGATACTAAAGATGAAAAAGATTCAAACTCTAATTTTAGATATTTAGATGATGAAAAAGGTGAAGAATTTTATTTTGGAGATATAGATTTTGAAATTTTGAGAGATGATGGAGATGATGATAAGCAGAAAGGTGGAGGGGGTGGAGGAAGCAATAATTTTTGCGATGATGATCAGGTCATTCTGAGGTTATTTCGAGAGGAAAATACACATGCAGCATTATGGAATGAAACTATTTATGAAGAAAAAGTGTGTTATAATGAAATATTTGGGGAAATGTATAAGGGGGAAACGCATGAATGTACTGGAGATAATTTGGTGTTGAGATTGATAAAGGAATTTAATTCTCATGTTGAGGCACCTAATGCATTTACACACGAAGAGGAATATGCTCTGGATGTCTGTTATGGAGACTTACAATGTGTTACAAGAGAGGATTCATGTGTTGGAGATGAGAAAGAGGTTGTTTCGTTAGCTGATTATAATAATGCTCATTTAGAGGCAAGGAATATTAATAATTACGAGCTGTTGGTTTGTTGTTCTTCGGGATAAAGTTTAAATAATTGAATTTTGTTGTTGATACATGAAATTAGAGGTAAGTATTAACAAAAAAGTGGGTTTTGGTGTAATTGGTGCTTTCTTGATTTTGGCAGGAATTATCTTTGTGATTGCTTATGATGGGCCTATTCCAAACCCAGGGCATACTGCAGATAGGGTTTGGATTGATACAGACGGGTTGCCTGATAATGGAGCAGGAGAAATGACGTTGCAGGAGGCTTTTGATAGTGGGCTTTTAGGAGGTATTAATCCAGGGCCTGGTGGATCAAATATTAGTTGGGAGGGTGTAGGACTAAACGGTTGGCAGAATCCAATAGATGCGCCTATTTTAGTCCAATGGAGTGGAAATCAAAATAATATAGGAGGTTTTAGGGTAGAAGTTGATTATGGTGATGGAAACGATTGGCAGTTGTTTACTGAAAGTATGTGGGCGGTTGATAATCATTTCCATTCACACGGCAGTTTGATTCTTCCTGTTAATGGAAAGATTAGGCTTGTGGATAAAAGTAGTAATAATACATTCAAGGGCCCATCATTTGGTGGTTGGCAAACCTTAAGATAAAGTTTTTATATGCTTCCAGATTAGAAATTGAATGAATTCAGGAGACTATGTTTCGGTAAAACTTGCTAAGAAGGATATTAAGGGAGTTCTTTTAGAGAGTTATGATAAAAGCGTGGTTTTATTGAAGTTGGAATCGGGGTATAATATAGGAATTCCTAAGGAGAATATTTTTGATATCAAGGTTATAAGGAAAGGGAAAAAAATTGAAGATGATTTTAAGATTCCTGAAAGCAAGGGCAAGAAAAAGATTGGTTTGATTGTTACTGGCGGGACAATAGCTAGTAAGTTAGACCCTAGAACTGGAGGGGTTAATGCTCTGACAGAGGTAGGAGAGTTTGCTAAGTTTTATCCAAAGTTGTTTGAGAAATGTAAGGTGGATGTTGTTAGTCCCTTCATGGAATTGTCTGAGAATATGGGTTCTAGTCATTGGAAGAAGCTTGCTAATGAGGTAAAGAAAATGTTAGACGATAAGAGCATTGAAGGGATTATAATTACCCATGGTTCGGACACATTGCATTATACTTCTGCAGTTTTGAGTTTTATGTTGGATGTTAATAAGCCTGTTGCACTTACCTTTTCACAGAGAAGTATTGATAGAGGTAGCAGTGATGCAGAGTTGAATTTAATATGTTCCGCAGAGTTCGCTTTATCTAATGCAGCAGAAGTTGTTATTGTTGGGCATGCAACTAGCGATGATGAATATTGTCATGCTTTAAGAGGAACTAAAGTGAGAAAAATGCACACTTCTAGGAGAGATACTTTCGATGCTATTAATGATAAGCCTATTGCGAGAGTTTGGCCTGATAAGATTAAATTTTTAGGAAATTATAAGGCAAAGGGTCAAGAAGTTACATTGGATGATAAGTTTAATGATAAAATTGCATTGGTGAAGTTTTATCCAGGACAGGATTCGAAGATAATTGATTATTATATGAAGAGAAAATACAAGGGAGTTATAATTGAGATGACTGGGTTGGGTCATGTTTCAGAAAATTGGATTTCTAAACTAAAAAAATGCATTAAATCAGGTGTTTTTGTTTGTGGAACTGCTCAAACAATTTATGGGGCTTTGAATCCTAAGGTTTATTCTACAGGAAGAAAATTGGAGAAAATTGGAGTGATATATTTGAAAGACATGTTATCTGAAACAGCCTTTGTTAAACTTGGATGGGTTTTAGGACATAAGAATTGGGATGTTAAGAAAAAGATGTTGGAAAATATTTCAGGAGAGTTTAATAATTTTTTAGATTAATTTCTTTTTAATTTTCTTTCTATTCTGTCTAATTGTTTTCTTAGGTCTGTTATTTCTCTTTCAGCTCTTCTGTTGACTGCATAATCGTATTCTGCTCTTATCCTATCTTTTTGAGATTGTCTGTTTTGAGCCATTAATATTATTGGAGCTTGTATCGCTGCTAACAATGACAAAGCTAAGTTAAGAAGGATGAATGGGTAGGGATCCCATTGGTTAATCCAACCATAGACGTTGGCGGAAATCCAGAGCAATATTACCACCAGGAATAGGATGATAAAAGACCATGAGCCCGCTATTTGTGCTAATTTGTCTGAAGCTCTTTCCCCAAATGTAAGTTTATCTGAAATTGGATTTGTTATATGCTTCAATTCTTTTGTAATACTATTGACCTTTTTATTTTTCTCTTTTTTCATAACTGAGTTTGTCAATCAAGCAATTTAAAGGTTTCTCTATTTTCGATTGATTAGAATTTTAACAAATTATGCAATTATAACAAAAAGGTTTAAAAGCCATTCTTTATTTTTGTGATGATGGTAAAAAGAAAAAAGAATCCAAGGCAATTTAGGGAGGTTAAATCCCCTATTGCTTCAACTATAGAAAGTAAAGTGAATAAGACTGGTGAATTCAAGCCAGGAAATCAAATTTATGTTGGTGATTTTGGTAATATGTTGATTGATTCTATCAAGGGTGGAAGTATTACTTTGTTAGGTAGATTAAATGAACAAATTGTTAGAATTGCAAACCACCCAGTTACAGGTTTAAAGAGATATGGAGAAGCTTATGAATTTAAAGAGCATCCTGAAACAGCTACTTTTTCCAGATTAGACTCAGCATATCATATCTACCAATCTAAGTTAAGGTCTGCTAAAATTTAGTAATCTTTAATAATGCTATTTGTATTCGAATCTAATGGATTATAAGAAATTAGGATTCAAGGCAGGACTGGAAATACATCAGCAATTGGATTCTAATAGGAAGCTATTTTCAGATGCTCCAAATTTTTTGAGAAGTGATAAACCTGATTTTATTGTTAAAAGGAAACTACATGCTGTCGCAGGAGAGGAAGGAAAGATTGATGTTGCAGTACAACATGAATCTTCTTTGAAAAAGGAGTTTGTTTATGAAGGGTATCATGACACTACTAGTTTAGTTGAATTGGATGAGGAGCCACCCCACACTATAAGTGAAGAGGCCTTGAACATCTGTTTGCAGATTACCTTGCTTTTGAATTGCACTATATATCCTGTTAGCCAGGTAATGAGGAAGACTGTTATTGATGGCAGCAATACGAGTGGATTTCAAAGAACTGTTTTGATAGCACATTCTGGATTTATTGAAACAGGATTTGGAAAAGTTGGAATAGAAAGTATTGCCTTGGAAGAAGATGCTGCTAGAATAATAAAGAGAGGCAAGGAAAAGGACGTTTACAGGCTTGACAGGCTTGGAATTCCTTTGATTGAGATAACTACGAGCCCAGATATGAAGAACCCTGAACAGATTAAAGAGGCTGCTTTGAAGATTGGAGAGATATTAAGAGCCTGCAAGGTTAAGAGGGGGATTGGGACCATAAGGCAGGATGTTAATGTTTCCATTAGGGGGCATGATAGGGTAGAAATTAAAGGATTTCAAGATCCTAAGATGATGGTTAAAACAGTTGACTTAGAAATTGAGAGGCAGCAAAAGGAAATTAAGAAAGGAGAGACTATAGGGTGTGTTCGGAATGCTCTGTCTTCTGGAGAATCAGAGTTTCTCAGACCTCTTCCAGGAAAGGCAAGGATGTATCCAGAAACTGATTTAGATTTATTGAGGATAGGAAAAGCAAGGTTAGACAAAGTAAGTAAAAACTTGCCTAAATTGAGGAGTGATATAAAACAGGAATTGAAAAAGACAGGTTTAACAGATGAGATGGTTAATTTAATTTTAGCCGATAATAGGTATGTGGATGAGTTTTTAGCCTTGATTAAAGTGTATGGGAAGGACGCTAATCTGATAGCTAGGATGATTGTGTTGTGGAGGAAAGAATTTTCTACAAAGTATAAGAAGCCGATTGAAGAAATTAAAGAGGATTTATCTGAGGCTATCTTAGAGAAAATTTTGGAGAGAGTGGATTCCGGAGAGATTGATGGAAGGGATGCAAAAGAGGTCATGGAAAAAATAATCCAAGGCAAGAATTTTGATGAGGTGATTAAGATTGAAAAGGCTAACGATGATGATTTAGAAAAAGAAATTAGAAAGATTATCAAAGACAAGCCAGGTTTAAGGGAGAATGCTTATATGGGCTTGGTAATGAAAAGATTTAAGGGAAAAGTAGATGCAAAGAAGGCGATGGAAATCATTCAGAGGGTTCTGGGGGGTTTTCCTTATGGTTATTCTAAACTTTAGTTTAGAAAACATTAAAAAGTTAGTTGAGGAATAAGTATTATGCTTAGAACACATACATGTGGGGAATTGAGGAAGAAAGATAATGGAAAGAAGGTTCAGTTAACTGGGTGGATAGATAGAGTAAGGGTTGTGGGAAAAACGACTTTTATGGTTTTGAAAGATAGGTATGGCAGGACACAGATAATTTTAGATGAAAAGAGCAAGTTGAAGCGGGGCTATTGTATCAAGGTTTCTGGGAAGGTTGTGAAGAGGAAGGATGTGAATAAAAATATGCCTACCGGAGATATAGAGATTGTGGCTGATAAGATTGATGTGCTGAGCAAGAGTAAGCCGATGCCATTTGAGTTAGATAGTGAAAATGTTGCAGAAGACCTAAGATTGAAATATAGGTATCTGGATTTGAGAAGAGATAAGATACAGAATAATTTGATGATGAGGCATAAAATTATTAATTTTATAAGAGGGGAATTTGATGATAAGGACTTTGTTGAGATTTCAACTCCTTTATTGACTAAATCTACTCCAGAGGGAGCAAGAGATTTTATAGTTCCTTCAAGGATACATCCAGGAAAGTTTTATGCTTTACCTCAAAGTCCTCAACAATATAAGCAATTGTTAATGGTTGCTGGTTTTGATAAATATTATCAGGTTGCACCTTGTTTAAGAGATGAGGATGCAAGAGCACATAGAAGTCCGGGAGAATTTTATCAGTTAGATGTTGAGATGAGTTTTGTTGAGCAAGAAGATATTTTGGATGTTATAGAGAATGTTTTTGTTAAACTTGTTAAGAAGATTTTACCAAATAAAAAGTTGACTTTTACAAAGTTTCCGAGATTGAAATATGATGATGTTATTAAGAAGTATGGGACCGATAGCCCGGATTTGAGGAAAGATAAAAATAATCCTGATGAATTGGCTTTTTGCTGGATTGTTGATTTTCCATTGTTTACTAAGCAATCAGAGGATGATTATTTTTATGGGGCTGGAAAGAAATGGGCTCCTAGCCACCATATGTTTACAATGCCCAAAGAGAAAGATTTGAAATATTTGAATACTAAGGATGCAGGAAAGATTAAATCATATCAGCATGATTTTGTTTTGAATGGGTATGAAATTGGAGGAGGAAGTATAAGGATTCATGATAAAGAAATACAGGAAAAAGTTTTTGATTTGATTGGGTTTACAAAAGAGCAAAAGAAGGAGTTTAAGCATTTGCTCGAGGCGTTTGAATATGGTGTGCCACCTCATGGCGGTATAGCTTTGGGATTAGATAGGGCTTTGATGATATTGTTGGGTGAGCCAAGTATAAGAGAGGTAATTGCGTTTCCTAAGAATAAGAATGCAGTGGATTTAGTTGTGGATGCACCATCTATAATTCCTAATGAACAATTGAAAGATGCTAATATAACTCTGGTTTCTAAAAAAAGTTCTGAGAGTCAGAAGAGAGAGAAATGAAATACACATCGATAAAAGAAGCAATGTCAAAAGGAAAAGGAAAGGTAGCTGTTAGAGGTTGGATTCACAGGGAAAGAGGAAGTAACAAGATTAAGTTTATCGTTTTAAGGGATTCCAGCCAGGTAATACAGATTGTTTTTCCCAGAGATAAGTTTGAGAAACAATGGGATGAAATTGACAAGTTGCAGGTTGAGGCATCCATTATTGTTGAAGGTTCTATTAAAAAAGATAAGAGGGCTCCAACAGGTTATGAAATTTCTGCTTCAAAAGTAGAAGTTGTTGGTAAAAGTGATAAGTTCCCAATTAATAAAGATTTGAATGAGGAATTGTTAGGGGATAGAAGGCATTTGTGGATTAGAAGTAGGAAGATGGCGGCAATAATGAAGATTAGGAGTACTGTGATGCAGTCTTTCAGGGATTATTTTAGAGAAAAAGGATTTTGGGAGTTTCAGGGCCCTATTTTAATTCTGGGAGGGGCTGAAGAAGGACCAACGTTGTTTGAGGTTAAGTACTTTGATAGGAAAATGTATTTAGCGCAGACATGGCAGTTGTATGCAGAAGCTGCAATGTATGGTTTGGAAAAAATTTATGGAATTGGACCTACATTTAGGGCTGAGAAAAGTAAAACTAGCAGGCACTTAACCGAGTTTTGGATGGCTGAAATGGAGGTTGCATGGTGTGATCTTAGTGAGTTAATAGATTATGCAGAGGAAATGACTAAGTATATTATTAAAAAAGTTTTGGAAAAGCATAAGGAGGAGTTGGAGATTCTAGAGAGAGATGTTAAGAAACTTATTCCAAGTACAAAGAAGAAATTTCCTAGAATAACTTATGATGAGGCTTTGAAGATACTGGATAAGGGGGGAATGAAGATTAAATGGGGAAAGGATTTAAGGACAGTTGAGGAAGAGAAGTTAATGGAAGGGTATGACACTCCTGTTTTTGTTACGCATTATCCCAGAGAAGTTATGGCTTTTTACAAACCTAAAGATCCTAAAAATCCTAGGACGGCATTGTGTTTTGATATGTTAGGGCCAGAAGGAAATGGGGAATTAATTGGAGGAAGTCAGAGAGATATTGATATAAAAGAAATGGAAAAAGCATTAAAGGCTAAAGGAGAGAATTTGAAGGATTACAAATATTATTTAGAGATTAGTAAGTATGGTGCTATTCCCCATGCGGGTTATGGTTTGGGGCCAGAAAGATTGATTAAGTGGATTTGTGGTCTGGATAATGTAAAGGACACTATTGGTTTTCCCAGGACGATGACTAGGTATTATCCCTGATTGCATAGGTTGTCACTAGTTTTTTATAATGTTGTTTCTAATTTTGGTTATGAAGATACTTGCAATTGGGGATTTTCATGGTAAGTTTCCCGGATGGATTCCTCAACTGATTAGGAAAGAGAAGATTGATTTAGTTGTTAGTATTGGGGATTATGGCCCTTTTTTGTATAGGAAATTGTGGTTTGAAACGTGTTATGGACAGAATGTTGACTTCTGGGATGTTATTGGAAAGAAGAAATATAAAGAGGTTCAGTTAAAAGAGATGAGGGCTGTTGAGGGAGTTTTTAAGAAGTTGGACAAGCTTGGAATCCAAGTTATTACTGTGTTAGGAAATTTTGACCAGGCTAAACAAGGAGGTAAAAATGATGTCTTCGATGTTAAAAAGAGTGGATGGAAATGGGCATGGAAAGATTTGTTTACTCCTGTTTTAAATAAATATAGAAATATTAAGAGGTTTGATTATAAAGCAATTAAGTTTGGAAATTATGTTTTCATTGGTATGAATGGGCACAGCTTTCCTGGAAAGATTAAGAGTAAGGCGTATAAGAAGAGCAGAGCTAAATTAGAAAAATTATTTAGGAAAAATAGGAAAGAGAAAATTATTTTTGTTTCTCATAATATTGCTTATAATACGAAATTAGATAAGGTTACTGCAGAGGATGCGCATGAAAAAGCTAAAGGTAAGCATGTTGGTTCTAAACTAGCTAAAAGAATTATTAATAAATGGAATCCAGTGTTGCATTTAGGGGGACATGTTCATGAGGGAATGGGAAAGGATAAAATCAAGAAAACTTTGGCTGTTAATGTAGGGTCTGCTCACGACGGAGAAGCTACTGTGATTGATTTAGAAAAGATGAGAATTAAGTTTATTAAGTGACTACAACCTTTAATAAAGGTCTTAGGAAAACCAAAAATGAAGATAAAACAATCAAAACCTATTAAGGATTTGAAGAAAGGAGATAAGGTAAAAGTTAATGGGAATTGGAGGTAGATGCACATAGCGTGTTTGAAGACTATGGGAGTACACAAGAGATGTTGATGGACCCTCTCAGATTGAACATGTAGGCATTATACAAAATCCCAAGGCATTCCAGTCATCTATTAGCTCAAATCCAGGACATTTACCGGAATGTAATGTTTCGTGGCCAGATAATAATAGGCTTTGATAATTAAGCTTAAAAACTTGGAATTATTGGAGTTCTTATGAAGGTAGAAGATGTTGAAATTGAGTTTTTAGGGCATTCAGGATTTTTGTTAGCCAATGGAAAGAGGGTTGTTATTGATCCGTACAAAGTTAGTGATAAATTAGGGAAGGCTGATTTGATTCTTATTAGTCATTCACATTATGACCATTGTTCTATCGAGGATATAGAGAAGTTAGCAGAGGATGGGACTGTTGTAGTTTGTACGGCCGATGCACAAAGCAAGATAATGAAGATTAAAGGAATAGATTTGCAAGTGGTTGAAATTGGAGATAAGTTGGATTTGGATGATATAAGGATCGAGGCAGTGCCTGCTTATAACATAAGAAAGGACTATCATCCTAAGGAAGAAGGTTGGATTGGTTTTGTTATTAAGATGGGAAATAATGTATTTTATCACACAGGCGATAGTGATTTTATTCCGGAAATGTATAAGTTGACAGGATATGGAAAACATGAGAATAAGTTTGTTGCCTTTTTGCCTGTTTCTGGGAAGTATGTGATGACTGCGGAACAAGCCGCGGAAGCAGCCTCCGTACTTTCACCTGATTTGGCTGTGCCGATGCATTATGGCGCCGGTGTTGCTGGAATTTTGAAAGATGCTGAAAAGTTTCGGGAGTTATGTAAGGAGAAAAACGTAAAAGTGGAGATTATGGAGAAATTGGAATGATTGAGATTGGAAGTGAAAAAAGGTTTTTTGATTTTATTTCAGGATTGAATGATAAAGATAAGGTTGCTTTAATAAGCCATATAGATTTAGACGGCATTTCTGCAGCAAAAGTAATTGATGAGGTTGTTGATGCAGATTCTGTGAAGTTTTTGCAGTATGATGAGATTGATATGAATCTTGTAGAGCAGTTAAAGATTGATGGATACAGGAAAGTGATTTTTACTGATTTATACATGGAAAACGAGGATGTTGTCAGAGAGATAGGGAAGTTTGCAGAAATTTTGATTTTAGACCACCATCCATCAGACAAAGATTGGAATTCTGAAAGAATTGTTTACATTAAATCCGAAGAGGGATATTGCGCAACTTATCTTTGTTATCGTCTCTTTAGGAAGATTAAAGATATTGAGAATCTTGATTGGTTGGTGGCTGGAGCTTGCGTGGCTGATTTTTGTAATTTGAAAAATAAAGAATGGATGGAAGAAATTTTTGATAAGTATAATCAGGAAAAAGGAGATTATAGAGATAAACTAGGGTTTGATTATGATGATATTGATAAATCTAAAATTTATAGACTTCAATGGGAACTAAGTCTCGCTATAATTTATTTTAGGAATAATTTGAAAAAAGTTTTTGATGAGATTGGAGAGAGTTTCGGTGATATTGGTGATTTGAGTGATTATTCTGAAAAAATACAGAAAGAAATTGATGAAGCGCTTAAAAAATTTGAGAAGGAGAAGAAGGAAATTTCGGATGGATTTATTTTTACTTTTAGCCCTAACATGCGTATCGGTGGAATTGTTAGCACTATTATTAGTTCAAGAAATTCTAACAAGAAAATTATACTTTTTATGGAAAAGGAGAAAGGATATTCATTAAGTGCTCGAAGACAAGATAAGAAAGTGGATATGGGGGAGTTTGTTAAGAATCTTCTTGCCGGTTTAGAAGAAGCGAAAGGAGGTGGGCATATACCTGCAGCAGGGGGATATTTTCTTAAAAAAGATTTTGATGAAGTTATGAGGCGGTTGGGTGTTGGAGCTGAGAAATCTAGTTGATTTACTATAGTCAAATATTTAAATAGGGGTTGATATAGACTTTCATACAATTGAAAGGAGGTATTGAGAAAAAGAGATATGGTACTTGATTTTGCGAAGGAGGCTATAGAAAATGCAGATGCACATAGCATTAATTTTGATGAACTTAGGGCTGGAAAAGCTAACATCAAGGTTTTTGGTGCTGGTGGAGCAGGCTGTAACACTATAACCTGGCTGTTTAACAAAGGTATCAATGGCGCTTCTGTTTATGGAGTAAACACGGATGCTTTACATCTTAGTATTACCAAGGCAGATGAGAAAATTCTTATTGGTAAGGAATTGACAAGAGGTCTTGGATGTGGCGGATATCCTGCTAAGGGAAGGGAAGCTGCGAAAGAGTCTTTGTCTGAGTTGAAGAAGACTACAAGCAATGCAGATATGGTTTTTGTATGTGCTGGAATGGGGGGAGGTACGGGAACTGGTGCTGCACCCGTTATTGCACAACTTGCTAAGGAGTCTGGCTCTGTTGTTATTGGTGTTGTCACGATGCCTTTTGAATGTGAAAAGGCAAGAATTGACAAGGCTGAATTTGGATTGCAAGAGTTGAGAGAAGTTGTTGATACAGCTATTGTTATTGACAACAATAGATTGGTTGATATTGCGGGCAATTTACCAATGGAACAAGCTTTCGCTGTAGCAAACGAGCTAGTAAGTACAATGATAAAGGGAATTGTGGAAACAATTACTCTGCCTTCATTGATTAACTTAGACTATGCTGATGTTTCGTCTATTATGCGAAATGGCGATGTTGCTGTTATTGGTGTTGGTGAAGCCGACAGTCAATCAAGGGTTGAAGAAGCAGTAAGGCAGGCCCTGACGCATCCATTGTTGGATGTGGATTACAGGGGTGCAACTGGTGCTTTAATCCATATTACTTGTGGTCCTGACTTTAAGTTGGACGAATTCTCTGGAGTTGGACAATTAGTCACGGAGAACTTGAGTCCTGAAGCACAAGTCATAATTGGTGCTAGAATTGACAAGAACTTTGGAAGTAAAGTTAGAGTCATCACAATTATGACCGGTGTTAAGAGTCCATACGTCTTAGGAAAAGAGATGTATGATGAAAAGGCACAACAGCCAGAAATGTCTGATTTAGGCATAGAAGTGTTTAGATAATTTTGAGTAATTGGACATCTTCTGATGTCCTTTTTTTTATTTTTACATTAATTATTTTATTGAGTGATTTGTTATAATTAATATTAGTAATCCGCCTATTAATGTTATCCAAAGACTCAGTTCATAATTATTTGGGAATAAATATATGTTCATTAGCCCCCATAAACCTCTCCAAAATGTAATAACTGCGAATGCTATGACGCTTCGGATGCTATGACTAATGCGAAAATTAAATTGGTTGATTTATTACTTCTGTTTTTTTCCGTTTGGCATTTTATTTTGTAGGAGGGTCTTTGAATGGAGTTGGTCTTTTTCTTATAAACCATTTCTCCCAGTAAAGGGATTTTTCTAATGATCCCTTTTTTGGAAATCTTGGCTTTTCAGCTGCGTAGCCTACTGGAAGAATAGCTTCCAATTGTATATGGTTTGGAATTCCGACTATCTGTTTGATTAACTTGTCTGAGAAAGAGCCCACCCAACAGGAGGATAGACTGAGGTCTGTTATTTTTAGCAAGAAATTTTGGATTGCTGCGCCTGCCTGTTGTCTGGCATATGTTTTTCCTCTGTCAAAATATATGCTTTCTAATGCATGATCATCTGAACATACGAGAACTATTATTCCAGCATCGGCAATCCAGTGTTGATCAGATAGTTCGGCAATTTTATCTTTTAGTTGAGGATTTTCTATAATTATGTATACTAATGTAGGCGTGTTCCCCGCTGTAGGGGCCTTTCTTGCTGCATCTATTGCCTCTAAGACCTTGGAGTATTTTACTTTCTTTGTTTTAAAAGACCTTATAGACCTTCTGGAATCTATTACCTTGTCAAAATTCATATTGATATTAGGAATGCATGATATAAAAACTTAGTGGAGCCTGATTTCTCCGCCACCAAGTATTTTTTTCCCTTGGTAGATTATGCATGATTGGCCAGGGGCTATGTCTGGCAGGGCTTTCTGGAGTTTTACGCATATTTTTTCTTTTTTTGTTATTGTTGCCTTATGAAGGGCACCTAAATGCCTGATTCTGACTTTTGCCTTTATTGGAAATCTTACGGGATTGATGAAGTTGGTTTTTATTATATAAAATTTGGATTTGTATGCAGCAGAATAGTTTTTGGGAGCTATAGTTATTGTTCTATTCTTCAGGTTTTTGTTTATTATATACAGTTTGCTTTTAGTTTTGTTTCTATATTCTTTTTCAACTTGAAAGTCTGGATTATTTGGCGCTTTTTGTCCTATCGTGTAATATGCTAATCCAGAGTGTTTTCCAATTATATTTTCTTTTGTATCCAGAATCCTTCCGGGTTTAGGTTTAATCTTTTGTTTTAGGAATGATTTCATGTCCATTTTTCCAATAAAGCAGAGCCCTCTTGTTCCTAATTTGTCGTAATTTGGAAATCCATGCCTTTTAGCAATTTTTCTTACTTCATCTTTTGTCAATCCGGCTTGGCCTATCGGAAATAGGGAGTGTTTTAAGTCTTTTTGAGTTAGGTCGTAAAGGAAGTATGATTGGTCTTTGGTCTTGTCTTCTGGGATTTCTACATTGTATTTCTTTCCTGACTTTGTTTTTTTGATGTAGTGACCTGTTGCTATGTAATCACAACCGAATTGCTTTGCAGCTTTCCAAAGCAGAGGGAATTTTATTTTCTTGTTACATAAGGAATCTGGATTCGGTGTCAGACCTCTTCCATAATCTCGGAACATTGGATCTATTACTAGTTTTTTGTATTCTCTTTCAAAGTTTAGCGTTATCAAGAATATCTTTAGTTTTTTCGCTATTTTCTTTGCATATTTTATGTCCTCTCTCCATAAACATTTTCCTGTTAGCCTGGATTTTTTTCTCGAGAATGATTTGATGAATGCTCCCATTACTTCGTAGCCTTGCTTCTGAAGAAGAAGTGCAGCCACTGCAGAATCTACCCCTCCCGAGAGACCCAGTAGAACTTTTTGTTTTTTCATATTAGTATTGGGAAATTGGAGTTTAAAAAATAACGTCCCGGGAAGGACTCGAACCTCCGACTTCACGGTATCTGTATAAGTTTTAACAGCCGTGCGCTCTAACCAACTGAGCTACCGGGACATGAAATCAGGAGTTTTGAATGTTATTTAAAGCTTATTGTAACAATTTGTTTGCATTTTTTAGACAGTTTTGCAATTATGTTGTGCTACTGTTTGTTTTGTTGTTTTTGCTACATTTTTGTCGACGACAAATAATATGTTCTTTATTGCGAGCTTTTTGTGTTAATTTTTGTTTTAGAAAGTTTTAAATACATTTTAATTGTTAATTAGTCAAGAGGTGAACAAATAAAATGGCTGCAAGAAGAAGAACAACCACAAGAAGAACAACTGGTAGAAGGACGGCTGCAAGAAAGACTGGCAGGACAGCTGCTAGAAGAACTACAGCGAGGAGAACTACCAAAAGAACAACTGGTAGAAAGACAACAGCTGCTAGAGGAACAACCCGAAGGGCTGGAACAACTAGAAGAGCTACAACTGCCAGAAGAAGAACAACAGCTAGAAGAACAACTAAAAGAAGGAGATAAGTCTTTCTTTAGTTTGATTAGTTGTTAAAAATTTAGATTGTTGTTTTGGAGGTGATTTTTTCTTTTTTATTTTTTCTTTTTTTCTTTGTTTATTCTCTCGAGGTAATTATAAACGTTTGATTGTTTTGAACCTTTGATTAGGTTTGCTATTGCTGTTGTTGCATATCCTATATCTTCGGCGTGTCCTATCACACCAACTTCGTTGTCTTTTATTATTATTTTACAGTCTGATATCTTTTCTATTGTGTTTTTTGTTTTTCCGTGTGTTCCAATTAATCTGCCTTTTACTACAGAGGAGTCTTTCCTATTTGTAAAATCCTTAATTACCATCTTTGTAAGTATGAATTCGGGATCTTTTAAGAGAAGAGAGGTTTCAACAGGGAATCCAAACTCCACGGCTTCAAGAACTATTGAGGCCTCATATTTATCCACAGACTCGCCTTCGATGGAGACCTCATTGTTTTTGATAGTTATTTTTACCTTCAATTTGTCCTCAAGAAGTTTTTTCTTTTTCTTTATTTTATTGGTTTCCTGAAGAAATAAGTTTTTCATTTTTAAAATTCATCTTTTATTGAGTCAAGGACCCCTTGCTTTTTTAACTGGCTAACTGCAGCAGGAGGATATTTGTAGATTATGTCGCCTTTGTCATCGTTGTCTTCCCATGGGATTATCATGACAACATCTCTGGGACGAAGCCAAAGTCTTCTTTTGTATTTTCCCGGTACTCTGCAGTTTCTTGTTTTTCCGTCTGTTGTTTGCACGTTCATTCTGTTTCCCCCAAGTCTTTCTCTAATTATCCCAATTAACTCGTTGTTTCTTGGCGTTCTTACTCTTGAAGGTATTTTTGGTTCTTCTTTTTGTTCTTTTTGTTCTTTTATTTCTTTAAAGTCTCCGAAGTCTTCTTTTGCCATGATTCTCTATTGGAAGAAGGGTTTTTAAGGATTCGGATTTAACAGTATTCCTGGGAACTGAACACTTTTCGCTATTTTATCGAAGTATAGGGGCTCTATATCTATTAGCTTGTCTGCAAAAAATTCTCTTAGTTTTTTTTGTTTCTTCGTTAAACTCCACAGGCGTTTTTGATACTATGTAGATTATACAGTTGAATTCTCCTAAGAGTCTTGTAGCATAGAAAATTCTCGGATTGTGCAAAACCCAAGATTTGAATCTCTCTTCGTCATAATTTTTAGTTTTATGAATAAATAATTTGCAGAGTAGCCATACCTATCGTAATCTTGCCAAGTTCCGAAATTAACTAGGAGCTCAGCCCTTATGTATCTTGATATCCTATATCTTATTGTCTCATTTGAAATTTTTAATTTCTTTCCTAAATCTAAGTAGCTTGCTCTTGGATTTTTTTAGTAATTCCCTAATAATGCTGTAGTCTGTTTTATCAAGTTGAATCCTTTCAAATTTATCCCGGATTGCAAAGTTTTCTTTATGTCAAGGTTGCCGATGCAGAAAAGAATGCAATCTTGAGCATCCAAAAGCTCAAACAAACCCCACACTTTAGTGTGGGATAAAACACAAGAACTTTTTGATTTAAAGCATATATTTGGCTTTTTCTTTTTTTAGGTATTTGAACGCTGATGTGGAGTTTGGGTATCAAGTGAGTGAATTTATATTGTGAGACAAATTTCATTGAAGAGAAGCCTTGAATCTTTTTGTGGATGCTTTGGATAGTTGCGAGAATGTGGCTTGTGTTAGAAAAAAGATTTTGGACTCGAGGAAATTCAGAGATAAGGGAATAAGTAATAGACCTTTTGTTCTGAAGAGGATTGAGAATGGAGAACCTGTTCTATTAAAGCAGAACTAATATGAAAGGGATTTCCTGTACTTTTTGAATGTAGTTCGGGTTTATGACACCTGCTTTTGTTGCAGCATCTATGGAATTAGGGCCAATTATATTAAATGTAGCGTCTTCTGTTGATTGCGCTTTTAGAACCTTTATTGCCTCTTCCTTGGAAATTTCTTTGTCTTTGAAGAAGGATTCCTTGCAATCGAGTTGTTTTATGCCTTCATGAAATGCTTTTCCAATTAAATCTGAATCACAAACCGCAAATATATTCCTGTAAGATCTATGCAATTTTACACAAATCATGATAAAAAATTAAAAATTTAATGTTTTTATTTTTGTATTCCGCCCATTCGGCAGACTGTTGTTCCACAATTTGGGCATTTTCCTTTTGCTATCTTTGTGCCTTTCTTTGTCTTGGATTCAACAGGGTCTTTTATTTCGACCTTCTCTTTACACTTAACGCAGTATCCTTGTGTTGCCATATTTTTCCTCCTTGTTATTTAGAATCTTTTGTTTTTTGAGTTTAAATAGGTTTTTGTTGTCAGATTTTGCTCTTAATCGGATATTTTGCCCCGCAGGCGAGGCAGTGTTTGAACTTGATGCCTTTTTCAGATATGATTTCTGTGTCTGGTTTTTTACACTCATGACAGAGCACGAATTCTTTTACATATAGTCCTATTTTATCATTTACCAAACCAGAGCCTAATCTTCTGTTTAATATTAATCTAGAGTTTTCTATTCTGCCGGGTGTTGCAAGCTCTTTAAGCAAGAATTTTGCTAAATGTCCTACTGGACGTCTGATGTAAGATGCGATTTCCTGAATGTTTGTAATTATTGTGTTTTTTCCAGCCACTTGGCCCTTCACTTTTGGTATCTCAAATCTTTCTGAACTTCCAGTTACGGTTTTTACCTTTTTATATGCATTGTTAAGAAGTTGTTCGTATTCCATATTTTGGTGTGAGGAATTAGGTTTATAAATATGAGGGTTTTGGGTTTTGTATGGTCTTTCAAAATCAATTGTATGGACTCCGTAAGTATTGTGTCAGGGGGAGTGAAATTGTAGGTCTTAGATGCACTGATGATAGGTCTGTTGAAAGAGTTGTTGAAGCCAGGACTCCTGGAGAGGCGAGAGAATATGCTAGACATCATGGTATGTGCAGAGTCAGAGTTAGACTCTTGAGGGAAGATGAGGATTAAGAATTTTGTTTTGGGGCTGGGAATTTTAGTGGTGTTTGCTTTAGTTTTATGGCAAGGCATTGAGGCGTTTTACCCTTCACCACAGTGGGACGACTATTGTGATGAAAGGGCTCAGAAGGTTGTTCCAGACAGACAGGGAGATGTTGTTGATGAACAAACATGTATTGACAATGGAGGAACATGGAGGAATGGATATTGTGATTATTACTATGAGTGTCAGCAAGAGTATAATAATGTTAAAGACTCTTATTCTCAAAAGGTTTTTTTTATTTCGTTAATCGTGGCAGTGGTTGCTTTTATTTTGGGATATACATTGTTGCAGACTGAGCCGGTTGGTAGTGCGTTAATGGCTTCCGGAGTTTGGAGCATATTTTACGGAACTGTGATTAATTGGAGGAATTTTACGGATTATTGGAGATTTGGCATCCTAGTTTTAGTCTTGATATTACTGATTTGGATTGCTTTGAGGCTGAACAGTAAGAAGAAGAAAAGGTTTTGGTTTTGGGGATGGGGAAGATAAATTATTACATAAATATTTATAAATTTTTTATCTTGGGTAATTGAATTGTTGAAGGTTTTAGACAATATCACGTTCATGATGGTAATTTTGAGCCTGTAATATCCGCGTTAGTTGAAGGAGGTTTTGAATTTAGGAGATTTTATGAGGAGGGGTTTGCTGTGATTGGTTATAGGGGAAGAAATGCAGGTTGGCTGAAAAAAAGAGGGGAATATTGGGCTTTGTTTAATAAGTCCTTTTTAGTCCATACTTTTAAACACAAATATGACTTGTGTAATATTGATAAAAAAACAACAATTCC
>PFOR01000002.1 GCA_002792635.1 Candidatus Pacearchaeota archaeon CG_4_10_14_0_2_um_filter_35_33
AGGTACACTAACCATGATCAGTTGCCTCCAAGTTTAGGTGCGAAGATTGTTAGAGGGCCTGATGAATGTATACAGGCATTTACACCATTGCAGTTTGGAATATTTACTGATGAGCCTGCTCAATGTAAGATTGATATTGTGCCTAACACTGGGAGTGAAGAAGGAGTATTTGACGCGATGGAATATTACTTTGGCGATAACTTCTTTGCCTATAATCATACTGAACAGTTGAGCTTGCCTAGCCCTGAGAGTTTGAAGAATACTCTTAATGGAACTGATAATCCTGAAATACCAACCGATGGAATTTACAACTTTTATGTAAGATGTAGAGATGCTAATGGTAACTTTAATGTTCAAGAATTTGTATTCCAGATGTGTGTGGACCCTAGTCCTGACACAACCCCTCCTGTAATAGTTGATACTTCTATTGTTAGTGGAAGTTATGTCTCATATGGAATTGATGAAGTTGACGTTAACTTTTACGTTAATGAACCTGCAGATTGTAGGTGGGATATTGAAAGTAAAGACTTTGATGAGATGACTAACAGCATGGAATGTAGTAGTGAAATTTATGAGATAAATACAAGGCAGCTGTATACTTGTTCTAGCACGTTAACAGGAATTATGGATAGGCAGGATAATGATTACTATGTAAGATGCAAGGACCAGCCGACAAGACCAGATAACGAAAGAAATGTAAATGTTCAAAGTTATGAGTATGTTTTGAAAGGTTCTCAGCCATTAGATATAATTGATTTAGGACCTAATGAAACAATTTTTGGAAGCACTGGAAGCGTTGAGGTTGAGTTGTATGTTGAAACTTCTAATGGTGCTGAAGAAGGAAAGGCAATTTGTTACTTTTCTAATACTGGAGATGAGGGAAGTTATGTAGCAATGTTTGAAACAGATAGTTTCGAGCACAGACAGCTATTACAATTAACGGAAGGGGATTATACATACTATTATAGGTGTGTGGATGCTGGAGGAAATAGTGCCGAGGATTCTGTTGACTTTAGAGTTGAAGTTGATGAAGAACCTCCTCAAGTTACAAGGGCTTATAGAGAGTTAGATGGGTTAAAGGTTGTAACCAACGAAGATGCTCGGTGTGTGTACGGCTTGAATAGCTGCAATTATGTATTTGATGAAGGACTGAAGATGATTTATAGTAATCCTTTGATTAAGACAAGCCATTATGCTGAATGGGATTTTGGAACTACATATTACATTAAATGTAGAGATGATTATGGTAATGAGCCTGCTCCTAGTGCTTGTAGTTTGATTGCTAGTGCTAGTAATGTTAGATAGATTTAAAAACCGATTTCTGAACTCTCAAGAATGGAAGATGAAAGGATTGAGACAATATATGACATTTCTCTAGATGTGAGTCTTGGAGAAGAAGATTGTGATAGACTTGAGGCTTATGCGTTGAGATTATTATATGGCAATGTGCCTAGAAAGATAGCCCGATTTTATAGGGATAAAATTGTGGATTTGACAGATGGAAAACTAGAAAAAATATTTGTCGGGGATAATTATATTATGGGTAGAATAGAGGATCCCGATGGAGAGATGAGAGTTGTTGAAATTTCTGATTTGAAAAACTCTGCAAGAGGAAAATACTATCGAAATAAAGAACCAGAAAGGCATATGTTTTATTTGGGTTAGACAACAAGGTTTAAAAACACATTTTTTCTATGACAAATATGGGTTTATTTAATGCACAGAAGCTCAAGAAAAGAAGAAAGAAATTTAAGTGGAGCCAGAAAAAGCATAAGAAAAGAGATATTGGGACTAAATATGACCCTTTGAAGGGGGCTTCACAGGCGAAAGGCATAGTGATAAGTAAGTTTCAAAAAGAAGCTAAGCAACCAAACTCTGCTATGAGAAAGTGTTGCAAGGTTCAATTGGTTAAGAATGGCATTCAAGTTGGAGCGTTTATCCCGGGTAATTTGGCTCAAAAATTTATTGATGAGCATGATGAGGTTGTTATTGAAAGAATTGGTGGAAAGCAAGGAAGGACTAAGGGTGATATTCCTGGAATTAGGTTCCAAGTAATTAAAGTTAATGATCAACCTCTTAGACAGTTAGTTAAAGGAAAGATAGAGAAGGGTAGAAGATGATGACAGAACAAAAAGTAAAATTCAAGGCGTTTGATTTATACGACATGGAAGAGATTGAAGTTAAAGATATTGCATTGAAATCTTATATCAATCTCGAGGGAAAGTTAGTTTTGAAAAGTTATGGAAGACATACTGAAAAGTTTGGCAATGCTAAAGTTCATATTTTAGAAAGGCTTGCGATGAGAGTTGGTGTTCCTGGGCATATCGGAAAGAAGCATAAGATTATAACTAATTGGGCGACTGGAAAATATTCTCCAAATATGAAAATTGTTTTACAAGCAATGGAAATAATTCAGAAAAAGAAGAATGGAAATCCTGTTCAAGTTTTAGTTAAGGCAATTGAAACGTGTTCCCCGAGAGATGAGATTACAACTATCGAATATGGTGGAGCAAGATACCCGCAGGCTGTTGATGTTAGCCCTATACGGAGAGTTAATTTAGCTATTAGATGGATAGTTCAAGGTGCTTACCAAAAAGCATTTGGTAAAAAGAAAAAGATGGCTGAAAGTTTGGCAAATGAAATTATTCTTGCAAGCGAGGGAAACATGGAAAGCTACGCAATGGGTAAGAAGAATGAGGCTGAGAAGCAGGCCGACGCTGCCCGATAAGTTAAATTAAAAAGTTTTATATATGACGATTCCCTATATTTTTTATGAAAGGAGGTATAATAACATGGGTTGGCAGATGTGGTTAGCTTTGATTGGTGGAATTGTTGCAATAATTGGTCAATTCTGGGGAACGGGGTATTGGCTTCCAGCAATTGGTGGAATTCTTGCAGTGATTGGAGCAATTGGTCTGATGAAAGGTAACTAAGTAAAAAAATTATTTTTTTATTTTTTGTTAAGATAAACGTATATAAAGGATAATTTCTTTGTGTTTTTGAAAGGAGGTTCTTACCATGGAGAAGAGCACAATTGACTGGATAGCATACATTCTTGTTGTAATCGGTGCACTTAACTGGGGTCTTGTTGGTTTATTCGAACTTGACTTGGTTGCTTCGATATTTGGAAGCATTTCTTGGCTTGCAACAATTGTTTATGTGCTTGTAGCATTATCTGGTTTGTGGGTCTTATTCAAGATGTTCAAATAAACCTTTTTTGATTTTTTCTTTTACTCTTTTTTTTCTTTTTTCATAGCAACGTTTAAAAATGCATTTTTTCTAAAGGAAACATGGCAGACCCTAGGACAGAGAAAGTAAAGAAACTGATGCATGATGTTGAGAAGATTAGGAATATAGCGATTGCTGCGCATATCGATCATGGGAAAACGACTTTCTCAGATAATTTATTGGCTGGAGCCGGAATGATGTCTGAGGAATTAGCAGGAAAAGCAAGAGTTTTAGATTTTCATAAAGATGAACAGGCAAGAGGGATTACAATTGACTCTGCTTCTGTTTCTATGGTTCACGAGTTGGAAGGAACCGAACATTTGATTAATTTAATTGACACTCCAGGGCACGTTGACTTTGGAGGTGATGTTACAAGAGCTATGAGGGCTGTTGATGGATGCATTGTTCTTGTATGCGCTTCAGAGGGAATAATGCCTCAAACAGAAACTGTTTTGAGACAGGCTTTAAGAGAAAGAGTTAAGCCAGTTCTTTTCATCAATAAAGTTGATAGATTGATTAAGGAAGTTAAACTAACTCCTGAGGAAATGCAGAAAAGATTTATTGGAATTATTACAAAAGTTAATGAGTTAATTCAGGGGATTGCAGAAGATGAGTATAAAGAGAAGTTTCAAGTTAATGTTCAGGATGGAAGTGTTGCTTTTGGTTCTGCGTACCATAACTGGGCCATGAGCATCCCGTTCATGCAGAGAACAGGATTAAAATTTGGGGATATTATTGATTCATATAATAAGGGAGAAGATGCATATAAAGAACTTGCTAAAAAAGCGCCACTGCATAATGTTGTTTTGAACATGGTTATCAGGCATCATCCTAACCCGAGAGATGCTCAGGAGTATAGAATTTCTAAGATTTGGAAAGGGGATACAGAAAGTGAAATTGGAAAGGATTTGGTTGCATGTGATGAAAAAGGAAGACCTGCTTTTATTTGTACCAAGATTGTTGTTGATAAAAATGCTGGAGAAATTGCAACTGGAAGATTATTCTCAGGAACATTAAAGCCAGGAGATAATGTTTATATGAATCTCGCTAAGAGGTCTGTTAATTTGCAACAAGTTTCTATCTATAAAGGTGCACAAAGAATACAAGTTGATAAAGTTACATCTGGAAATATTGTGGGTTTAGTTGGATTAAAGGGCGTTTATGCTGGAGAAACAGTTTCCGACAAGGAGATAGAACCGTTTGAAGCCATCAAACATATATTCGAACCAGTTGTTACAAAGTCTATCGAGGCTACTAAAGCCGCTGATTTGCCTAAGTTGATTGAAGTTTTGAGACAAGTTGGAAAAGAAGATCCTAGCATTGTTATTGAAATTAATGAAGAAACTGGAGAGAACTTGATTTCTGGAATGGGTGAATTGCATTTAGAAATTATTGAAAATAGAATTAAGACTGAAAAAAGTTTGGAAGTAAAGATGGGTCCTCCAATTGTTGTTTATAGAGAAACTGTCACGAAGGAAAGCCCTGAAGTCGAGTCCAGGACACCTAATGGGCACAACATCTTATTCTTTAGCATTGAGTCGTTGGAAGATGCTGTTTATGATGGGATTGTTAATGGAGAAATTGAGGAGTCAAGATTGAAAAAGAAATCTGAAGATGTTTGGAAATCTTTAGAAAATAAAGGCTTCTCTAGTGATGAAGCTAGACAAGTTAAAGAAATTTACAAAGGCAATATTTTTGAGGATAGAACAAGAGGAATTGTTTTGCTTGGAGATATTATTGAATCTGTCTTAGATGGTTGGAGATTAGTTGTTGATGCTGGACCCTTGGCTAAGGAACCATTGAGCAAGACTAAGTTTATATTGTATGATGCTAAGATTCACGTTGACCATATGCATAGAGGGCCTGCACAGATTTATCCGGCTGTTAGGAAAGGGATGTTTGAGACGATGCAGAAAGCGGGAGCGGCATTATTGGAGCCTATACAAACTCATTTAGTTGAAGTACCATCAGAGTTTATGGGGGCTGTTACAGCATTAGTATCTCAGAAGAGGGGAATTTTAGATGATGTTCAACAGGATGAAGCAGGAGTTAGAGTTACTGCTAAGATGCCCGTAAGTGAAATGATTGGTTGGAGTAATGATTTAAGGAGTAAGACAGAAGGGAGGGGTGTTTCTTCATTGAAGGACCAGCACTTTGAAAAGCTTCCTGCGGAGTTCCAGGATAATGTTATCAGGAAGATTCGCCAGAGAAAGGGATTGAAAGAGAATCAATAAATGATACATTCTGAATTAGTATTAGAGGATCTCAAAAGATATAGGGGAGAGTCGATAGTGGATGGAATTCGTGGTAGGCAAGATTTCTATCAAAGTTTAAGGGATGATGGGATGAATTATCCCGACACGTTAGATTATTTAGAAATGTTAAGGTCTGTGAATGGTGAATTGTATGGTGATACGGATGAAGTTTTTTCTGAAGAGAAACCCAGATTATTAGATTTGGTTATGGCTGTATCTTCTATGTTTTAATGGATCCGTTGTTGTTTCAAGCATATCAGAATCAATAGTTTTTTATTATTATTAATTCTAGTTTGCGTATGAAAAAAGGAAAAAAGTTAACAAAACAGCAGGAAAGAATTCTGAAACATAAGGGGACTGAGTTGCCATTTACGGGAAAATATTTGCATCATAAAGACTCTGGAAATTATACATGTGCTAATTGCGGTGCTGTGCTATTTTCTAGTGATGCGAAGTTTGATTCAGGGACTGGATGGCCGAGTTTTTGCGATGCTAAGAATGTTGAATTGAAAGAGGATAATGGATGGTTTATGAAAAGAACTGAAGTTCTATGTAGGAAATGTGGAGGGCATTTGGGACATTTGTTTAATGACGGACCAAGACCTGGAGGAAAGAGATATTGTATCAATTCTGCCGCTTTAGGTTTTAAGAAGAAGGCTGGGAAGAAAGCTAAATAAAGTTAAATAACATTATTTAATTAAATCAAAAAGTTCTTGTGTTTTACTTCACACTAAAGTGTGGGGTTTGTTTGAACTTTTGGATGCTCAAGCAACCTTGACATAATAAAAGGAAGAAGTTCGCATTTTGTTAGAAAGCTTTATTAATATTAAATAACATTTGTTAAGATAAAAGAGATGGCACTTAAAACGTTCAATCTAAATGAAGAGGTGTATAAGGAGTTTTCAAAGCATTGCAAAGAGCAAGGCATCTCTATGTCGAAAAAGGTGGAGAATTTTATTAAAGAAGAAATTGCCAGGCTTCGAATAAAAAATGATGTTTTAGAGATGAAGGAGAGGAAAGAGGGAAAAAATGATAGTCACCCGATGGGGAAGTATTGTTAATCCTTGCAAGAGTTAAGCCAGATATCTTTTACTCCTTCTTCTGTATATAAGTCTTTC